>NZ_JHUS01000096.1:0-1466 GCF_000691465.1 Geobacillus sp. CAMR5420 | reverse complement strand
GGGCTAGTTGAGCGCTAAAGCTCAACTAGCACCACGGGTTTATTTTTCTTTTTTCCTTCGTATAATTCAGCGTCGACGAGGTAACTTTATTTTTCGAGATATATCAAACGGTGTAAAGCCATCACATCTTTTGTACATATGACTGACTTCTATTTTTTCGTGTTAGAATTGTCAAACGACGAGACATCATGATCTAGGGCAACTCACGATGGATCGCCAATCGTCAAGCAAGCAGTCGCTCGTTCCTTTCGCTTGCTAATAGGTGCGTTGGTTCTTCTTACAAGACCACTCGATGTATGTTGAAACAAACATCTCATCATTTCGATATGGTTAAAATCAGTTTCTCCTTTTGCGGGTAAACCGATGAAAGAATGAATGACATCATTGATACTCACTTATTCTTTGAAGATGGATAATGTTCGTTTAGTACCATCATGTCAACGATTTAAGTGAATTGTAAAGATGATTGTTTCGAGGATTCGGGAGCCTTAATAAAATTTACATCAATGTTTTAAGGGGGATGATGATAATGGAGAAAAAGAAAAGTGAGTTTTTGGGATGGATGAAGGCGATCATTATTGCAATTTTATTAGCTGCTTTTGTTCGACACTTCATATTTGCGCCGATTATAGTAGAAGGAGAATCCATGATGCCTACACTACACGATCAAGATCGTATGATTGTAAACAAAATAAAATATTCTTTTGTAAAACCGAAAAGGTTTGATATTATTGTGTTCCATACAAAAGAAAAAAAGGATTACATAAAACGCATAATTGGGTTACCTGGAGATCGTATCGAGTATAAAAATGATATTTTATATATAAACGGGAAAGCGTATAAAGAACCTTATCTAGATGAATACAAAAAACAAAACAAGTTTGATGGTCCCCTTACGGAATCGTTTACTCTAAAGGATACTCCAATCGGTAGAAACACTGTTCCTGAAGGCTATTTATTTGTAATGGGTGATAATAGAAGATATAGTAAAGACAGTCGTCATATTGGGGCCATTCCGATGAATGATGTTGTTGGCCAGGCAAACATAATTTATTGGCCTTTTAAACATATCCGAATAGTAAAATAAGCATTTCAAAAAGGCTTTACGGCTTTTCAGTAAAACAACTGAAAAGTACCAATAAATTTATTTTAAAATTAAATCGTAGTTATCAACACTGATAGCCTCACATTTCGCACCCTCCCAACGAAAATCGGGAGGATTTTTTCGTTCCGATGTCGAATGAATCCTTGACACACAAGGAAAGTGAAGGAGTTTTTCTCTCATGAACGTTCAAGTCAAAAAGGTCTATCGTAATGATTATTTGAATATAATAAGTGCCCTATTCAAGAAACTGGGCCTGCCCCAATTGATTGACCATCTCGTTCCCGTTGATCCACAGTGCCAGACTCGAGTCAGCGATGCCGTTCAGGCCATCCTCTACAATCTGTTTGACGGCCGGCAAGCC
>NZ_JHUS01000095.1:0-2264 GCF_000691465.1 Geobacillus sp. CAMR5420 | reverse complement strand
TCATGGCTCATGGAATTAACCGAACGCGCATTTTCAAAAGATGCAAAATTAGAGGAAATTAAAGGAATTATGCATTCTTCCGGTGAAGGGAAATGGACGGTCGAAACGGCTTTAGATCTGCAAACTGCCACTCCTGTCATCGCCATGGCCTTATTGATGCGGTATCGTTCATTAGAAAACGATACATTTACAGGCAAAGTGGTAGCCGCTCTACGCAACGAATTTGGTGGACATGCTGTAGAAAAAAATGAGAAGAAATAAACCGTTATAAGCATTTGAAGCATCTCCAGAAAAAACTTTTAAGGAAATAACATAAAATCCCCTTTCAGACGTAAGGTCCAAAATGATCAATGGACATGCACAGCAAAATTGGAAGAGAAAGGAGAAGTGTTATATGGCTATCTCTTTTGATTACTCTAATGCATTACCATTTATGCAAGAGAATGAACTAGATTATTTAAGCGAATTTGTAAAAGCAGCTCATCATATGCTTCATGAAAAGAAAGGCCCAGGATCGGATTTTCTCGGTTGGGTTGATTGGCCGATCCGCTATGATAAAAACGAATTTTCGCGAATCAAACAAGCTGCTGAAAGAATCCGGAATCATTCAGACGCTCTTGTGGTGATCGGCATTGGCGGATCTTATTTAGGTGCAAGGGCGGCTATTGAAGCATTATCCCATACCTTTCATAACCAAATGAACGATACGACACAAATTTATTTTGCTGGTCAGAATATCAGTTCCACTTATATCTCTCATTTATTAGATGTATTAGAAGGCAAAGATCTGTCTATCAATGTCATTTCTAAATCGGGAACAACGACAGAGCCTGCCATTGCTTTCCGCATTTTCCGTGATTACATGGAGAAGAAATATGGAAAAGAGGAAGCAAGAAAACGGATTTACGTTACTACCGACCGAACAAAAGGAGCATTAAAAAAGCTCGCCGATCAAGAAGGATATGAAACGTTCGTTATTCCGGATGACATAGGCGGGAGATATTCTGTGCTGACAGCAGTTGGGCTATTACCAATCGCTGTAGCTGGACTGAATATTGACCGAATGATGGAAGGGGCAGCATCAGCATATCATAAATATAACAATCCCGATCTTTTAACCAATGAGAGTTATCAGTATGCCGCTGTGCGAAATATTCTGTACCGCAAAGGCAAAGCGATCGAATTATTGGTGAACTATGAGCCATCCCTTCATTATGTATCTGAGTGGTGGAAACAGCTGTTTGGAGAAAGTGAAGGGAAAGATCAGAAAGGACTCTTTCCTGCGTCCGTTGACTTTACAACGGATTTACATTCCATGGGACAATACGTTCAGGAAGGCCGCCGCAATCTGATCGAAACAGTGCTGCATGTCAAGAAACCGCGAATCGAACTGACGATTCAAGAAGATCCAGAAAATATTGATGGATTGAATTTCTTGGCCGGTAAGACACTGGATGAAGTAAACAAAAAAGCTTTCCAAGGCACGCTATTAGCGCATGTAGACGGCGGAGTGCCTAACTTAATTGTTGAACTGGATGAAATGAATGAATACACCTTTGGTGAAATGGTATACTTCTTCGAAAAAGCTTGCGGCATCAGCGGTCATTTACTCGGTGTGAATCCGTTTGATCAGCCGGGAGTGGAAGCTTACAAGAAGAATATGTTTGCCTTACTTGGCAAACCGGGTTTTGAAGATGAAAAAGCGGCTCTCATGAAACGGTTATCTAAATAACGTTTTCTTACCTGTTATCGAGCAGCTATCTTGAAATGAGGCTCTACATCCAAACTACCTGTTTTCCTGAACTCTACAGGAGACAGGTAGTTTCATTTTTCCTGAATTTGATGATAATCTTTTTCCGCATGTAGACCGTTTTCAGCAAGTAAAATCAGTATGTCTAATACAGATCGATAGAGTGTAGGTACATGTACTTTCCAATTTAAAAAAGCCGACTCCAAACGATCACGTGCAATGTGGCCAGCTTTTTTATGCCATTTTTATTCGATTCGTTTCAAAAACATCTATTCGTCAAAAAATGTTAAATATTTTCCTCCCATTGTCCCATACTAACGATGACAAAAATTCACAAGGAGGCATGGACAATGGTTACAAAACAACAAGCAACGCTGCCGCCGCAGCATCAAAACCGCCAGCCAGGTCTGCAAACAGAAATGACCCCGCAGCCTGTTTCCGTGAGTGAACAATACAAAGCAAGCGGGAAATTACATAATAAAGTCGCCATTATTAGCGGCGGCGACAGCGGCAT
>NZ_JHUS01000094.1:0-1155 GCF_000691465.1 Geobacillus sp. CAMR5420 | reverse complement strand
TCATGGCTCATGGAATTAACAGAACGCGCATTTTCAAAAGATGCAAAATTAGAGGAAATCAAAGGAATTATGCATTCTTCCGGTGAAGGGAAATGGACAGTAGAAACAGCATTAGATCTGCAAACTGCCACTCCTGTCATCGCCATGGCCTTATTGATGCGGTATCGTTCATTAGAAAACGATACATTTACAGGCAAAGTGGTAGCCGCTCTACGCAACGAATTTGGTGGACATGCTGTAGAGAAAAATGTGAAGAAATAAACCGTTATAAGCATTAGAAGCATCTCCAGAAAAAACCTTTAAGGAAATAACATAAAAGTCCTTTTCATATGTAAGGTCAAAAATGATCAATGGACGTGCACAGCAAAATTAGAAGAGAAAGGAGAAGTATTATATGGCTATCTCTTTTGATTACTCTAATGCGTTACCATTTATGCAAGAGAATGAACTAGATTATTTAAGCGAATTTGTAAAAGTAGCTCATCATATGCTTCATGAAAAGAAAGGTCCAGGATCCGATTTTCTTGGCTGGGTTGATTGGCCGATCCGCTATGATAAAGACGAATTTGCGCGAATCAAACAAGCTGCTGAAAGAATCCGGAATCATTCAGACGCTCTTGTGGTGATCGGCATTGGCGGGTCTTATTTAGGTGCAAGGGCGGCTATTGAAGCATTATCCCATACATTTCATAACCAAATGAACAATACGACACAAATTTATTTCGCTGGTCAGAATATCAGTTCCACTTATATCTCTCATTTATTAGATGTGTTAGAAGGCAAAGATCTGTCTATCAATGTCATTTCTAAATCTGGAACAACGACAGAACCTGCCATTGCTTTCCGGATTTTCCGTGACTACATGGAGAAAAAATATGGAAAAGAGGAAGCAAGAAAACGGATTTACGTTACTACCGGTCGAGCAAAAGGAGCTTTAAAAAAGCTCGCCGATCAAGAAAGATATGAAACTTTCGTTATTCCGGATGACATAGGCGGAAGATATTCTGTGCTGACAGCAGTTGGCCTATTGCCAATCGCCGTAGCTGGACTGAATATTGATCAAATGATGGAAGGGGCAGCATCAGCATATCATAAATATAACAATCCTGATCTTTTAACCAATGAGAGTTATCAGTAGAGTCAGTCAAGACTTTG
>NZ_JHUS01000093.1:0-5892 GCF_000691465.1 Geobacillus sp. CAMR5420 | reverse complement strand
CCGAATTTTCTCAACATCACCGCCGCGCAGCTGGAAAAAACGTTTCGCACGAACGTATTCGGCTGCTTTTTCCTAACGAAAGCGGCGCTCCCACACTTAAAAAGCGGAAGCGCGATTATTAACACCGCTTCGATCACCGCCTACGAAGGAAATGAGCAGCTCATCGACTACTCGGCGACAAAAGGCGCAATCGTCGCGTTCACCCGCTCGCTCGCCAAAGCGCTCGTTGGGCAAGGCATCCGCGTCAATGGCGTCGCCCCAGGCCCGATTTGGACGCCGCTCATCCCCTCCACCTTTCAAAGTGAGCAAGTCGCCGCATTCGGCGCCAACACGCCGATGAAACGTCCCGGCCAACCGTGCGAAGTCGCTCCAAGCTATGTCTTTTTAGCCAGCGAGGAGGCATCCTATATTACGGGGCAAATGATTCATGTGAATGGCGGGAAGATTGTCAATGGATAGAAAGCAGCGGAAAATGGAGCGTTCTTCAGCACCATGTAAATTTTATGTAATATTTTCTAACATGTTTGTTGAGCTGCCGGTATATAACCGCTATGATAAAAATACATGCTGCTTCTGATCCAAGTTCCTCAACCTTTTGCACATATGCGAAAGGTGCCCTCTCTTTCCTTGACTTGCAACAATTTGTTGCAAGTTTTTTTGTGTATGGCGATGATTCCGATGGCGGCAGCCTTGAAACATGTCGATGTCTCCTTCATAAATTTCATCCTTTTTTCTTCTTAACTCACATTTCGCACCCTCTCGACCAAAATCGGGAGGATTTTTTCATCCCGGTGTCGAATAGGTCCTTGACACACAAGGAATGCAAAGGAGTTTTTCCATCATGGACGTTCGAATTCGGGCGATTTATGAAAGTTCCTATTTGAATATAATAAGTACCATTTTCAAAGATCTTGGCCTCCCTCAGCTGATTGACCGGCTGGTTCCGGTGGATCCTCAATGCCAAACCCGAGCCAGTGATGTGGTCGGGCTGCTTCTCTTGGATATCTTGAGCGGCCGGCAAGCCCTCGTTCATTTGGAACGGTGGGCGCATGACATCGACTTGCCCAAGCTGATCCGGCCAGGATTGGATCCGTCTTGGTTCAACGACGATGCCATTGCTCGCCATTTGGACCGGCTGTATGAGGCCAATATCCATCAAGTCCTGTCGTCTTGCCTGGTGCAAATCTACAAGAAAGAAGGCCTCCCTCTCCGTGTCTTTCACGCGGATACGACGGACAAGACGGTTTACGGTGCGTATGAATCCGATTCGTCGGATGGGTTGCACATCACCTATGGCTATAACCGCCATCATCGCTGGCAAAAACAGATCGGCTTCGGCTTGATCGGCAACGAGGACGGCATTCCGTTTTACGGCGATGTGCACGACGGCAACGTGCCGGACAAAACGTGGAATCCCGAGGTGTTGTCGCGAGTCCATGAACAGCTGAAGCAAGCGAAGATCGAAGACGAATGGATTTACGTGGCAGATTCCGCTGCGATGACGAAGGACACGCTGGCGCAAACGAAAGCCGCCAACGCCTTTTTAATCACGAGAGGGCCGTCGTCGCTCCGGATTGTCAAAACGGCGCTTTCGGAGGCGGATGCCCAACCCGATTCGGCGTGGAGCGCCCCCTTTGCGCTGGCCGAGAAAAACGGCGCCACGTACCGGGTATGGGAAACGGCCTCAACATATGAAGGCCAGCCCGTACGGCTGATCGTCGTCGAATCGAGTGCGCTCGACCAGCGAAAAGGAAAAACACTCGAAAAAGAGCGGGTCAAAGAAGCGGAGCTTCTTCGCGAGGAACAAGCCCGTTGGGAGCGTCATCCTTTCTCTTGCCGGGAAGACGCCGAACAAGCCTTGGCGTCCCTAAAGGCATCCCTTCGTCCCCGGTTCCATCGAGTGGAGGCCGCGGTCGAAGAGATCGTGCGTCCGAAAAAACGGCGTGGACGGCCGAAAAAAGGGGCGGAACCGGAAATGGAGACGCTGTACACCCTTCGGCTGAGCGTCGAATTCGACCAAGACGCGTGGGAACAGGCGAGACGGAAAGCGTCCCGGTTTGTCCTCGTCACGACCGTTCCGAAGGAATGGAAGGGCCAACCCATGGATGCCCAAGAGATCTTGAAGCTGTATAAAGGGCAGATCTCGGTGGAAATGAACTTCTCCTTCCTAAAAGATCCGTTCTTTACGGACGAAATTTACGTCAAAAAACCGGAACGAGTGGCGGTGTTGGGCTATTTGTTTCTGCTGGCCTTGGCCATTTATCGCGTCTTCCAGCGCCGAGTGCGTCAGTTCATCACACCTGAACGCCCGTTAAAGGGCGCAGGAGGCCGGAAATTGACCCGGCCAACCGGACAAGCGATTTTTCAATTGTTTTGGTATGTCAGAGTCGTCCTGTTGGAACTGCCGGATGGGCAAATCCAACGCAGGCTGGGGAAACCGCTCACCCCTGATCAGCGAAGGATTCTGCAAGGATTAGGGATGGATGAGAGCATTTACTTGTAAAGGTTATACGGAACGACTAGCGATGGTAAAAAAGGATTGCCATCGCTTGTTGTGTTGGTCAAAAAGTTATTCTGAAAAACTAAATAAAAAATCCTTTGTTTCTACCTTGTTAGGGTGCGAAATGTGAGTCTTAATCTCATTAATGAAATACTGTTTATTAAAACACACTTTAAACGATTGAAGATAACATATTATTTCATTATTGTTGATACTTTATTTAAATATTAATATTTTAGACAAACATTTTCGAAAGCTTTTTGAACTTGTCGTACTGTAGCTTTATGCAAAAAGCCAAATCTCTTATGATAATTTACGAAGGATTTCCTGTTGGAAAGCACATGGGAGGGGAATAGTTATGAAAGCTGCTGTAGTGGAACAATTTAAGGAACCATTAAAAATAAAAGAGGTGAAAAAACCAACCATTTCATATGGAGAAGTATTAGTCCGCATTAAAGCATGCGGTGTATGCCATACGGACTTGCATGCCGCTCACGGTGATTGGCCAGTAAAACCAAAACTCCCTTTAATCCCCGGACATGAAGGAGTTGGGATTATCGAAGAAGTAGGTCCGGGCGTAACCCATTTAAAAGTGGGGGATCGCGTTGGAATTCCTTGGTTATATTCTGCTTGCGGACATTGTGAATATTGTTTAAGCGGACAAGAAACATTATGCGAGCACCAAGAAAACGCTGGCTACTCAGTCGATGGGGGGTATGCAGAATATTGTAGAGCTGCGGCAGACTATGTGGTCAAAATTCCTGACAACTTATCGTTTGAAGAAGCTGCTCCAATTTTCTGTGCCGGAGTTACTACCTATAAAGCGTTAAAAGTAACAGGTACAAAACCTGGAGAATGGGTAGCGATCTACGGTATCGGCGGCCTTGGGCACGTTGCCGTTCAATACGCTAAAGCGATGGGACTTAATGTCGTTGCAGTGGATATCGGCGATGAAAAACTTAAACTTGCAAAAGAGCTTGGCGCTGATCTTGTTGTAAACCCTATGAAAGAAGATGCGGCGCAATTTATGAAAGAGAAAGTTGGCGGAGTTCACGCGGCAGTTGTAACAGCTGTATCTAAACCAGCCTTTAAATCTGCGTACAATTCTATTCGCAGAGGCGGTACGTGCGTTCTTGTCGGATTGCCGCCGGAAGAAATGCCTATTCCAATTTTTGATACCGTACTAAACGGAATTAAAATTATTGGCTCTATTGTCGGTACACGGAAGGACTTGCAAGAAGCTCTCCAATTCGCTGCGGAAGGTAAAGTAAAAACCATTATTGAAGTGCAACCTCTTGAAAAAATTAATGAAGTATTTGACAGAATGCTAAAAGGTGAAATTAACGGACGGGTTGTTTTAACGTTAGAAGATCAATAAAATAATAAAACTCTTTTTTTCAACAATTAATATAATTTTACATTCGGCGTTCTGGGGCTGTCTCTTAAAGATGAGATAGCTCTTTTTTATATAATGAACTGTTCTTGTTCTTTTGTTAGATACAACCGCAATTGATAACATGTCCAATCCTCTTCCCCCATCCCCTTACTTTTTTTATGTATTTTTGGCCATTTCAAATAAGGTTACATCAACTCAAGTAAAATCCCGCCTCATCGGCATTCTTCTCTCGCTTTCGTTTTGGTTAGAAACGGGAGACTCTCTTCCAAGTTACATGAAAAAGTAAAAGAGTATAAATCATAACCAATAGTATATTTTTTGACACTATGTAAAAATAAAGTGCGTACTTCTAAAGATAAATCATACATAGTATACTCATCAGTGTGTAAGAGATAAAAACACAAACAACCAACAATAAACTTTTATGAGAGGTGAAGAATTCATGGAATTACAATTAGCATTGGATCTCGTAAACATTCCAGAAGCGAAAAAGCTGGTAAAAGAAGTCGAGGAGTATGTTGATATTGTAGAAATCGGCACTCCAGTTATTATTAATGAAGGGCTCAGGGCCGTAAAGGAAATCAAGCAAGAATTCCCTCATTTAAAAGTATTGGCAGACTTAAAAATCATGGATGCAGCCGCATATGAAGTCATGAAAGCATCCGAAGCCGGTGCTGACATTATCACTATACTTGGAGTTGCTGAAGATTTGTCCATCAAAGGTGCCGTGGAAGAAGCTAAAAAACAAGGCAAACAAATCTTGGTGGACATGATCGGAGTGAAGAATTTGGAAGAACGAGCGAAAGAAGTAGATGAGTTTGGAGTCGACTATATTTGTGTACACACAGGTTATGATCTTCAGGCAGTCGGAAAAAACTCTCTTGAAGACCTTGCAACAATCAAACGTGTCGTGAAAAACGCAAAAACTGCGATCGCAGGCGGCATCAAATTAAACACATTGCCTGAAGTCATTAAAGCAAAACCTGATCTTATCATTGTAGGTGGCGGCATTACTAATCAAGAAGATAAACGAGCTGTAGCTGCTGAAATGAAAAAAATGATCCAACAAGGTGAATGAAATTATGCAGACTACGCAATATTTAGGTGAAATCATAAAAGAGTTAAATCGGACAGTCGATTTCATCGCTGATGAAGAAGCTGAAAAATTGGTAAATGCGATTCTCGAATCAAAGAAAATTTTTGTAGCCGGCGCAGGTAGATCTGGATTTATGTCCAAATCTTTTGCGATGCGAATGATGCACATGGGGTTAGACGCTTATGTAGTAGGCGAAACCATAACCCCTAACCTAGAACAAGATGACATTTTGATCATCGGATCGGGTTCAGGGGAAACGAGAAGTTTAGTTTCCATGGCCGAAAAAGCCAAAAGATTAGGTGCAACAATAGCGTTAGTGACCATTTCCCCTGAATCGACCATTGGACAATTAGCTGATATCACGGTCAAATTACCTGGCTCACCTAAAGACCAATCAGACAATGGATACAAAACCATACAGCCGATGGGATCACTATTTGAGCAAACCCTCTTACTATTCTATGATGCTATCATATTAAGATGTATGGAGAAAAAAGGATTGGACTCCAATACCATGTTTAAAAGACATGCCAATCTGGAATAGAGTATAAGGACTCTTGCGCAGACAATCTTAAACCATTTAAAATTTTAAACTATTCAAACTGAATTTTCAACTTAAAAACCACGGGGGAAAGGGGAAAAGACCGCAGAGCTTTCCTTAAAAAACGCTTTGCGGTCTTTTTATGAACTGATTTTTGAGCGGGAGATTGGATTCATGCCAATGCCAACCATGTGTGATCATATAGTATCAACCATTTCCAACAGTTTGATCATCATCATTCTCTGCGTATACATAAGATCGCTCTCCCTCGATCAGCGGTACCTCCATCATCACCTGCATTCTTAAAGGATGCAAATAAAATCGGTTACAGTTGGAACATTGTAAATTATCACTTTATT
>NZ_JHUS01000092.1:0-1663 GCF_000691465.1 Geobacillus sp. CAMR5420 | reverse complement strand
GCCTGTGGCTTGCCTGCGACTGTCGAAAAGGGACAAACCGCTTTTCCGTCAAGGATATGGTAAACTTCTTCGTTGCATCTATATAGTTCGGTATCAAAGGCGTGAATGCACTTGGGATCATCAATGTTCATTAGTGTGTTATTCTGTCTTGAAAGGGAAATTTGTTCATAACGATGGACCGGGAAACGAAATTGCTGGGGGGATGGTATGAGGAGATATATCTTGGTGAGTATTATTTTGTGTTCCATAGCATTATTATTCTTCTTTAGTGAATATAGCGCGAATCGATCTCCTAATCAAGCAACTGTTTCGGAAGGTTTTATTATTATGAAAGAAGGGGAAGTCTATTTAGTTGAAGATCAAGATTTTATTCAGGACGACGCCAATAAATTATCCATACAGGAATTAAGAAGAAAATACCATATGAGTAAGTTATGGATTACGGGAGCTGGTGCTTTGGGAGGAATAAAAAACGGGCAAAAGGTCAGAGTGTGGTACTCAGAGATTCTAGAATCGTATCCTAGCAAAATTAAAGTTACGAAAATTGAGTCTATTAAATAATAATTGAAATGTATAAATCATTCCGTTATAAAGGGGGGGCTTTATGAAAAAAATTGTGCTTATCATTTTTATGGCTCTTCACCACAAAGTGTACTTGATAAAGAAAGACGATTATGATAGAGACAATCAAAACAGCATTTTTCCTTTTTATACCACACATCTCTTTGAGCAACATTGCTATCATGTTTGTCTTTAAAAGTCAAGTACATCTTTTGGTGATGAACCATTTTTATCATGATTGTGGTTATCATGTCGTCTATAATAAATCCCCCGGCAACCGTTCTTGCTCAAAAAAACAGTAATAATGCTTATGACATGATCAATTCAAAAGGCGAAATCATTAAGTATGAAGATTACATGAAAAAGTTAAAGAATTCAAGAGTTTTCGTCACAGAGGGATCGGAAGGCACCGGTGAAGTTCTTCCAAAGGCAGAGATCAATATAGATTTCAAAAAAAGCAAGCCTTACAAATATAATTTAAACCCTGAAACAACATATATCGGTGATAAATCTCCGAATGAATATTTTCCTCAGGTTGTGATTGGGGCTGATGGTCGTACAAAGGTCTCCAATACTTCAGTTCCCCCTTACAGACAAATTGCGTACATTGAATTGGAATTTAGAGATGGTTGGTATGCTTGCACTGGAACTGTTATTGGGAAAGATAAAGTTCTTACAAATGCACATTGTGTGATGGATGTTATGAATCAGTCCGGCGCGATAAATGGTTATGTATATCCCGCCATGAATAATAATATATATTCATACGGTGTATATCAAATAGTAGATTATTATATTACGAGCAACTATGTTCAAACAGGAGACCCAACCCAAGACTTTGCGGTGCTTAAGCTTAGCACATATTTAGGGAAAAATATTGGTGATGTAGTCGGGTACCTTCCGTTAAGACAAGTATCTAATATTCAAGGTACGTCAGTAAAGATTTATGGATATCCAGGGGATAAAATCGAACAGTATAAAGAAATATCTCAATGGGGAATGACTGGCTCTGTTTCCAAAGAAACCAATGAACTTGCATTTTATCAAATTGATACTTATAATGGGCAATCCGGTTCTTCTTTACTCACATTTCGCACCCTAA
>NZ_JHUS01000091.1:0-8493 GCF_000691465.1 Geobacillus sp. CAMR5420 | reverse complement strand
TGGATAATCAACACTCGTGGTGTCTAAAGTTTTGTGGATGGGAAAGGCAGCTTGTTTGAGCCTTCGCTGTCTTTGATTTTCCTCTCTTGCCTGCACTTTTGCTTCTAATAGTGCCAATAAGTATTCTTCATACCGTAGATTTCTTTCTTCTGCCTCTCTTGCGAGAGAGCGATATTGTTTCGCAATTGTAGGCATTCTCAATTGCTTCGTGATATGGTCTAAAAGGATTTCTGTTGTCATTTCATCTGACCTCCCGTTAATTGTCCGTATTGAGCTACATTTGCCTTTTGAATTTTATAGTCTAGTAGATTTACAGGCGTTTTCTCCTTAGATAGATCTTGGACCTGCAAGTAGTTATTCGTCAGTCTTTGAATGATTTCATGGACGACTTCGTACCGATAGACCTGCGCTTGTTCAGCTTCTCGTAATGCTTGTGTCAATTTTTCCATCCCGATTTCTCGATGAAGGAGAAGGAGTCGGATAAATTTACGGTCGCCCGCGGCTCCTTCTTGTTCCCTCATTTTTCGGTGAAAACGCCTAAATACATCCGGAAGGTCAGATGATTGAAATGCATGGGCGCCCCGAATCGCTCGCGGTTTTTTTAATAATGCCTCCAGATAATGATCTAGATTGGTGATCATCTGGTTTCGTTCGTAAGAACGAGGATGTTCAGCGATCACTTGATTTTGAGCCACAACGATCACATGATCGACAAACATTTTTGCCCATACAGCTTGACCTACATAACTACAAGGGACAGAATACTGATTGGTCTCCACTGTAATTAAAGAGGTCTTATTCACCTGACAAGAGACCAACCGGCAAGCTTCAAACTTCTTTTCAGGGAGTGGGTGTAGATACCCATACCCATCAAGTTAAGAATTTTGGTCTTTGTGCATCGTCAAAAACATGGTATCCTTTCTAACGAACACTCCACGTTAGAAAGGATTTTTTTCATGGAAAAACAAATGAAAGCATGGATTCAAACCATTCGTCAACTCTTTTCTCCCGAAGAATGAACCCGTCTCGCACGGAAAACAGGCTTTATCCGGCGGCAGCGTTCGTTAACGGCGGAAGCCTTTCTGACTCTCTGTGCATGGGGAGATGGCTCACTGGCCAAACAGTCGCTTCAGCGGTTGTGTGCGGCCTTGACGCTCTGGCATGGCTGTTCCCTTTCAAGCGAAGGCTTGAATCAGCGTTTTACCGATCGGGCCGTGGCATTTTTGCGAGAAGTGTTTTTCCTTCTCCTCCTGCATCAACGTCCATTGCTTTTGTCAGCCATGGAGACCTATCGAACTTGTTTTACCCGCCTGCGGATTTTGGACTCAACCAGCTTTTTGGTTCCCGCTGACTATGGGGAAGACTATCGAGGTTCCGTTTCGTCGGGGGTGAAAATTCAGTTTGAATATGACTTGTTATCCGGCGCCTGCCTTCAGCTATGCGTTCAATCGGCCAATGACTCGGACGCTCGTTTTGCCTATCATGCCCAGCATACGATTTTACCGAATGACCTATGTATTCGGGATTTGGGCTTTTTCTCCGTTGCCGCACTGGCCGAGATCGATGCTCGCGGAGCGTATTATATGACTCGGCTCCGTTCCGATATGAACGTGTCTATCAAGGAGAATGGCCAGTGGAAGGAATGGGATTGGGAATCCCTTGAGAATCAATGAGAGGAAGGGGAATCAGTGGAAATGGAACATGTGTACATCCGACAGGAACGCTTGTATGTTCCACGGTTGGTTTTCCGCCGTCTGACGGCGGAAGAATGGCAAAAACGGATGGCGTATGTGCGGAAAAAGGAAAAAAGAAAAGGGAAGGCGCTGGCACGCCAAACCCTCGAACAAAAGAAATACCACATCTTACTGACGAATTTACCACAAGAGTCGTTTGATGGTCAACAGGTTTATGAGCTCTATTCCCTGCGCTGGCAAATTGAATTGTTGTTTAAAGCCTGGAAATCCGTATTTGATTTGGAGAAAGTCAAGGAGATGAAAAAAGAACGTTTCGAATGCCATTTATACGGGACGTTGATTGCCATTTTGGTCACCCAGACGTTTCTGTTTCAAGCTCGGATGTATTGGCATCAAAAGGAAGACATTGAAATCAGTGAACGGAAAGCGCTCGATCTTCTCCAATCGTATTGGCACCAGTTGCTTTTGCGTTCGCATATGGCGGAAATCAACCTTTTCTCTCTCCTTTCCCTGTTACGAAAACATGCCAAGAAAGGTCGAAGGAAAGGGGAAGAAACGGCATCAGATATCTTAACGAAATTAGAGATATGGTAGAATTAGATATGGATATAAATACCAAATACCCCCTTCTTCTGGAGGGGTATTTGGTATGCCCAATAATGGATGTGATCCCCATCATTCACTGCGGGGATGAACACGAGTATCGTCTTAAAAATTTTATACCGCTAAACTTGACGGGTATGGTGTAGATACCCCTTTTCTTTCGCCCACATTTGCGCAACCGTTTCTTTAGTGAACGGAACGGTTTTTTCTTCCGCCTCTCTCAAACACCAGTCCAATAGATAAGCGTTTAATTCCTCCAGCGATTGTACGTCCGGAAGCGGAACGAAGGCGTTTCTTCTTACGTATCCGACCGTCCCTTCCACTCGTCCTTTTTCATTCCCGGAACGAATATTACAAAACTCTGCCTTAAACAAATAGTGGGCTTGTAAGGCTAGAAAAGCATCCTGTTCGAGACGATCTCTCCCTTGGACTATTTTTACTACAGCCGTTTTTAAATTATCAAATACCCCTTCGGTAGGTACTCCTCCAAAGAATTCAAACGCATGGACAAAGCCATCTAAGAAAGCCTCCTGTTTCTCATGCAGGTATGCTCGTACAAATCGCATTCGACTTGCCGAAAGTTGCATACAAAAGAGGTAAATCCGTTGTGTTCGACCCTATAGAATAATATCCGCCTCTCCCCAGTCGAATTGGAATTGGTGGCCGAGTTGAAAATCAAGGGGAATAAAGACTTCCTGCAGCTTTTTCTTACGTTTGGCTACAACCTTACGGATGTTGGACTCAGATCCTTTGAAATTGTACTCATCGACCAATCTTCGATAAATTCTGGCAGCGGTATGGCGTTGTTTTCCCCAACGTTTTAGATCGTCTTCGAGCCATTGATCAATAATGGGTAAGACTCGCTTTGTTTCATAGGAATACTCCTTTCCATGATAGTTTTTCTGCCGATGAATGGTGGTTGGAGCCTCATTCTGTTTTAGATATTTGCTTACGGTATTTCTTGAAATCCCTAATTTTTGAGCAATTTGTCGTTGGGATAGCCCTTCTACCTCATGCAAGAATTTGATATGATGAAATTGAGCCATCTTGATCATCCTTTTTCTCTCCCCCTGATGAAAAGTTTAGGCACTTTCAATCATAAGGGAGGTAATGAAAATTGGAAATCAGGTGACTCATTTTTTATGTGATCGAACCCTTCAAAAGTGGCTCAATTTTAAATTATCAAATACATTCGTTTAGCCATAAGAAAAAGGCTACATTTGAATGGAAGTAAGAACAATGAATTTTGTTATGCTCTGCTAAACTAGAACGAACATTTTCACAATGACAGAAAGCATCGAGATGACAAATGTCTTACTTAATTTATTCTTAATTTTATAATTTTAAGAAAAAATATTTACATTAATATACGAAATGTAGTAAAATTTTCTATGGGTTTTTATTACTGTAATTATACTTATTTTACCTTTTTGATAGGTAATAAATACTCTTTTTAAGGGGGAAAAAGGGTGAGAAAGAAAAATGCTAAAAAGTTAGCGACCTCTATTGCTGCGATGTCTGCAGTTGCTGCTAGTGCATTTGTTGTATCCCATCCAGCTCAAGCCGCAACAATGGCCAATGCTGAGAAGTTGGTTGTCAAAGCGGAAAAACTTGCTGGCGCATTAAAATGGCAAGTTTCTTACGATTACCGGAAAAAGGTTTATCCTAAAAATGTGTTAGATTATCCAGATATGAAGCTGTTTAATGAGACAAAATCTGCGTTGAAAGCTGCTCGGGAAGAAGTAAAGAAGCTGAAAAGAAAAGAGAAAGATATTTTGGAGGCTCGTCTCACGCAAAATGTTCAAGTATACGTTGATCGCGCTACCTCTTATATAGACGCTGTATCGGCTGGCAAAAAAATCGAAGCGAAAGCCAATATATTAAAGAAATTAATTTCTAACCATATCGTAAATGACTCCACAGAAAAAGCGTATCATGATTTAACAAAAGAAATTCGTACAAAGTCCCCTGCTTTTTATAAAGTATATGGTGCTTCTACTCGTACAGCATTGGTTCAAACATATCTCAAACCTGCGCAACAAGTGAAAGATGCGGCGTTATATCCAGTTTCCATTAAAATAGAAACAGACCGTTTGAACGCGGCGCTGAAAGAAAACAAGATTGATCAAGCGATTTACCATAAAAACCGTATTGAAAAATTTGTGAGCGAAGGTTTAAAGATTGGAGTTTTGAAAGAAAATAGCAATCTATTAAAAAGCGTAATGGCTTACGTAAACCCGGTTAAGGCAGAGCTGGAAAAGCGATTTGCAATTTTTAATGCAGATTCTACTGCAGCGGACAAGCCAACCACTTTTGGCGGAACGGCAGCGGCAGTGAAAAAATACGATCAATCCGTCATCCTCATCGCGGGTAAAAATCAATATATTAAACTGGCAAATGCCGAAGTGAATGGAAACATTATTATTAAAGGGAACGAAACAGGCGCTGGAACGGTTTACCTGGAAAACGTGAAAGTAAACAAGGTGAATAACCAAGGCGGTGTCATTATTGTTGATGACGTAGCTGATCATAGTTTGTATCAGAAAAACGTCACAGCGGAAGAATTGAAAATCAATGATGCGAACGGTGCCAACATCGTAGCGGAAGAAGGCACAAAAATTAAGACATTATCTCTTACAGAAACAGCAGGGGCAACAGGAGCGGTGATTCTCGAGTCAAAAGAAAAAGGAGCATACGAAGTCGTTTCCATTGGCACGAAAGGCAGCGAATCAAGTAAAGGTGTCGAATTAAAGGGTGACTTCTCTAATACGAAAGTAGAAGTAACGGGAGAAGGTTCACAGATCAAGGTAGCGAAAGACGCCGTAGTGAAAGAAATCGAAGTGAAGACAGAAGCGAAATTGGAAGCAGAGCAAGGCGCAAAAGTACAAGCTGTGAATTTAGCTGCCGAAAAATCGGGGCAAAAAATCGAATTAAAAGGGGACTTAAAGGAAGCTACGGTCACTGTTAAAAATGCTAATGCAAAAATTGAAGTGGCTAAAGATTCTGTAATTAAAGAGATTAAGAAAGATTCATCCGTCACAGGTTCTATTCAAGTAACAAACAGCGGTACGATTCAAACATCTACAGGTGTTACCGTGAATAACAAGGATGGGGGACAAACTGGGCCACAAACCGGTTCTACAGATGGTTCGACGGGATCGGGTTCTGCTGGTAGCGTCCAAACCGCGCCAACGTTAACAGCAGATAACACAGATGCAAAAGTGGGAAACGACATTGAATTAACGTTTGCTCCAAATACAGATTGGCAAGGAAAAATCACGGCTGTAGAAGTAGATGGAGTGTCAGTAGCTACAGAGAAGTATACAGTCACAAATGGTAAGATCACGTTAGATAAGAGTCTATTCACAACAGCTAAAAACTACAGCATTGTCATCAAAGCAACAGGATATACAGATGCGATAGTGGTACAACCGGTAGCGGCGAGTGATCAAACAGCACCAACAATGGAAGTACATTTATACCCAGGTTTTGCGTTAGGGTCAACTTCGATTAATTATATTCCTGAAAATAGTAATCAATTAGTGTTCAAGATTTCTGATCAACCAGTTTCTACTATACCAAACGTAGGAGATACACCTCCTTCTGATGTAAAACCTTATAATATTGGAGATGATATCACGGATATATCTCCTAACCAATATATACAACTGTACGAACTCGATAGTGATGGAAAAATCGTAAAATTTAAGGAGATTCAAATTACAGAGAGAGATATCAATTCTTCGTATTATGCAACAAGATTCACTTTTGAATCTGATAAATTTTATGTTGAATTTAATTCTCCATTAAAAGAGGAAACTTTTGCAAACGATGATATAGATAAAGTTATTAAATATTTCAATATAACAGCTGAAAACTTTTCTATAAATAAATCAAATATCAAATCAATTAAGTGGATTGCAGCTGATGAGAAAGGTATAACTAAGTTAGAGATTCAGTTAGATAAAGAAATTAATTTATTAAGGAATTATATCATTAGTATCGGTTATGTACCGGAAGCTGTAAAATGGATTACTCCAGAAGGGCAAGATTCAAATTATCTCGCTTCATCGGAGATCTCAGGTGATGTTTCTGATTCTGTTGTTATTGAACATATAAAAGCATTGATTGCAAATGGTGATTATAACGGATGTATTTATTCTTTAGACCATTTGTTACATTATCTGTCAAAAACATCAAAGATACAGAATTATAATGAACGTAAGTTTGATCTGTATCAGAAGTATATAGTGGACAATAAAGATAGACTTGAAGATTTGAATTCTTTGCAAAACATAGTTGATGAGGTCAATGAAATTCCGACATTTGATGCTGTGGAAGCATCGGGTAATACTATAAAGTTAATATTTAGCGAAAACGTATGGATTGATGGTGTATTAGATAAGAATGATATAATAGTCAATGTAAATGGAGAGAAACGATCGATTACAAACTTACAGCAAACCATTGATCTGTCATCGGCAACAAATTCGATCACATTTACAATTGATGGACAGTCTATTCTTCCTGGTCAATTTGTCAAAATTATTATTTCAGAAACAGGATCTGCGAAAATAAAAGATATTGATGGTAATTCTATTTTACCGATTAATCATAGTAGTCAAACTGTGCTAACAAAGGAGCAGACGCTTCAAGCATTAGAAACGGAGTTAGCGAATCTCCCGGCAAATAAAGCAGAGGCAGATGCGATAAATGATAGGGGATTATTGCAACAATTGTTAGAAAGAGTAAATACAGTCATTGAAAATGCGAAAAGTATAGGAGTAACAGAAGAGGAAATCAAACAATTACCAAACTACGAGCGCATTGCGGTGACAGAGAAGCGAATTGCGGATATTGATGCAGCAGCAAAGGCACAAGCAGTTGAAGCAGTGAAAACGGAGTTAGCGAAGCTGCCAGCAGATAAATCACAGGCGGATGCGATAAATGATAGAGAATTATTGCAAGAATTGTTGGACGGAGTAAACACAGCTATTGAAAATGCGAAAAGTGCAGGGGCAACAGAAGAGGAAATTGAACAGTTACCAAACTACGGGCGCATTGCGATAACAAAGGCACGAATTGCGGATATTGATGCAGCAGCGGCAAAAGCTCAAGCAATTGAAGCATTAGAAACAGAGTTGGCAAAGCTGCCAGCAGATAAAGTAGAGGCAGATATGTTTAATGATAAGGAAGCGTTGCAGGAATTGTTAGAAGGAGTAAATACAGCTATTGAAAATGCGAAAAGTGCAGGAGTAACAGAAGAAGAAATCGAACAATTGCCAAACTATGGACGCATTGCAGTAACAGAGGCACGCATTGCGGATATTGAGCAAGAAGCGGCAGCAAGAGCTCGAGCGGTTGAAGCAGTAAATAATGCAACAAATGCTGTAGATATGAAAGAAGCGTTAGAAAATCTTAATTTGGATTTTCAAGGTAAAATGTATTATGAAGGTTTTAATGATTATCAAAAGCTTGCCGTAGCGGAACAAGTAATGGCAATACGTGATGCTTTGAAAGCATATGATGAGGATCATACAAGAAATGAGAAAGCTGTTGCTGGAAAATTCTATGATGAAAGCGAAATTCAAATAGCACTTGATCAAGCTGTGTACAAGGTGTATATTTCTCCGACGTTTAGTTCCATCACTTTTAATGATAATGGAAATAAAGCTGAAACGATTGTCATTAGATTGTCTGAGGCTTTAGGAACTTTGGGAACGGAACTAAATGATGGCGACGATCTTAAGTATGCAATTACTATAACTGAAGGTTCTAATAATATAACTGAGTTTACAGCTATTTATAAGCGAGATATTGATGGTAATTTAGATAATGATAATCAACCGGCGATCCTAATTAATACAGATAGTGATGGTTTAATAACAAATGCTGTTACAATTAAAATTGATGATTCATTAACAGATTTAGAAGGTAATAAATTTTTACCAAACTATGCGATATCTCTAGATTAATAATAAAAGCTCTTGATTGCGTACCTGTGCGCAACAGACAGAAAAGCTGACAGTATCATTCCAGTTAGTTCAGAAGGAACCAGTGTCGAAGCGGCTCTGGTTCCTTTTCTTTTGCTATCTTTTTGTGAAAAATTTAAGGAAATTAACAGCGTGCCTGTCACCGTTTGAATATGTCTTTTCCTTATTTGACTAAATTGCCTATTAACTCACATTTCGCACCC
>NZ_JHUS01000090.1:0-5134 GCF_000691465.1 Geobacillus sp. CAMR5420 | reverse complement strand
GATGGGCCGCAAAGGACGTCTGTGCTGGGCTTCGTAGTCCGCCAACAGCTTCCGGTAATCAAGGGTTTCCGGCACATCGATGATCGGAAGGTCATCGACTTGAAGTTTCCGGTACGGTTTTTGGATGGGTTCGTCCAAGTCCTCGAGATTCAACGATTTTCCCAATATCACACCCATCTAATACACGATAATTTGATATTGGGTCTTGATTATTTCAAGCAAATAGGCTAATCATTGAGGTAACAAAGCTTGTCACTCCTTTGTTTTGGCTGTTGGGTGTCGTTACCTCAATGATGGCGGAAAACAACGGGGGTGGTAAGCTTTTTTTGTTCAACCGTTGAAACCCAAGGAAAAACCGTGAGTGTGGAGGATAAACTTTTGACAATACCTGTATCCGATGGGGAGGGCTGAAAGCGTGATGAGCCAGTTGGCGTATCGGGTGAAATACCGCCGCAGTTGGACCGACAAGGGACTCAGGGCGTTTTTCAAGGCAATGATTGCCCGGATGGATGGGATTCGTCTTTTCGGACGTCGTTTCGGAGAAGGATCGTCGCATCCGGCGGAGGAAACGACATCCACTAAACAGACGGTCGTGAACAAGGCGAAACAACGCGTCCGCCGTCTTTGGCCTGAGATCACGCGGAATAACGTGCCATATTTAAAGCAATCGTCCGGGACACCGATCTATCATGCCCTGTCTGAACTCAAGGCATGGTAAAAAAAAGGTATACATATCGATCTGCCATGGCAAGGGATGAGAATTCAAAAGCGCTTACGGACTAAATTCAAAAAATGGTTTGCCAACCTATGATTTACACCTGTTTTCAGCGAATCAAAAAAGTTTCCACAAAGTCTTGACTGACTCTTAGTAATGATCCTGCTTGACATTTTTGAAAATATAATTACTAAAATTCAAAAACATCAAAAATCATAGAGCAGATGTATTTTCATGAGTGGAAAAATCATAGTTCGACAAATGGGATAGCTGTAATAATGGTTTGACCTGTTTAATATGTTTGGACCACTGATCAAGGGATGTTCACTTACAGAAAGCTGATCTGAAATCAGAACAAACAATGATCCCTACAACAGATGAGAAAAATGCTACGACATTTATCTCCCACTGATACACATGTAACGTAAAGAGATGCTTATGATTGTCGATGAACTCATTCAGCAAAAGTGAGGATCAACTTATATCCTTTGTGGAACAAGCGAAATCTTGCATGGGTTAAATCTGTGCATGGAATCGGAAAGAATGTTCAAGCCTTTATTCGAAGAATCAACCAGAACCCAGAACGAACGATCGATCATTTGTGAATTCAATTTTGTCTTCATGGGCAGTCATGGCGCCGGGAAATCACGAAAGTTTCGGGAAATGGAAATATAGACGGGTGAGGCAAGGAAACAAGAAGTTGAGGTTACACCTGGTGTGGGGTGCTCGTGCCATGGCCCGAACGAAAAACACCCATTTATCCGTGAAGTATCATCGGATCGCTAAACGAAGAGGAGTAAATCGGGCGAGTATCGCTGTGGGAAGAACGATGTTACAAATCCTCTACGTCATTTTAACCAGAAAGGAACAGTATAGAGGTATAGAGAGTTTGGAAACCTACTACTGGGATTGGTAGCGAGAAACGAACCTAGTGTGTCAAACGATGAAGCAATTTAGGGGGATAGGGTATCAAGTGAAACTGGAAAAAACGAGTGCGCATTATCGGTAAACCATATATACTGAAATTCTTTCTTTTAAAACCTACTTCTAATGGTTAGGTAGAGATCGTTCTTGTCTTTTTCGAGTTTTCAGGGTAGGAGGAGAGCAATTATTGGATATTAAAAATGATTTGAATCATTTTTTTGAGTATACTTCTTACCAAAATGCTTATGGACTTTTATACAGCCAAAAAACAGGAAAACAGGTTGCATTTTTAAAGTCCATGCTTGATACTCTTCCAAAAGAGAGTAAAATACTTGATTTATGTTGTGGTAACGGAAGACATCTTTTTTCTATTAGAAGACTAGGCTTTGATGTTATTGGCATAGATTCACATTACGAAACAGTAGCCAAAGTCAAGGAAACCGATCCCGCTGCTAATATTATGTTCTGCGATGCACGTTTTATGAATTTTATTGAAGTCTTTGATTTAGTCTACTGTTTAGAAACATCTATTGGTTACTTTAACGATGAAGAAACCATTAAAATTTTCGGTAAAGTTTATAATTCTCTAAAATATCAAGGGATATTTATTGTGCATGTTTTTAACAGGGAGTTGTTATTGAAATATTTTGAGGACAGTTCATATTTTTATGATATTTTCCACCAGCCAATTTTTGAAAGCAGGGAAATCGATTTATTAAATGGACTATTAAAAATTAGACAAAAAAGAAATAATAGCAATATAAAAGAATACCACCTTGATTTACGAATTTATACTGCTGTTGAATTAAAAAATATGTTAAGTACTGTTGGTTTTAAAATAAGCAATGTTTATGGTGATTTTGATAAATCACCGTTTTCAATTAATAGCCCTGAGTTAATTATTATTCTAAAAAAGGAAGGATAGAAATGTATAAAAAATATCGCAAATCACGTTACACAATTAAACATGAGACTCAAGAAGGTACTTTAATCTTATTTAACACTTTTTCTGGAGCTATAGCAACAATTGAAGATGTAAAAACAAAAGAAAAGGTTAAAACTATTTTACGGGAGGGGTTATTATGTGAACCTGCAAATGAATTAGAAACAGAGTTAATTAATCAACATTTTTTGGTACATCATTCAACCGATGAAAATCGATTAGTAGATTTAATGAGAGATATGGAAAAAAATCGAAAGGATCACTATGAATTAATTTTATATTCTACAGAAGAATGTAATTTTAGGTGTGTTTATTGCTTCGAGAAATTTTTAAGGGGGGAAATGCCGAAAGAAATTCAACAGGCTATTATTAAGCATATTTTACGAAAAGCACCTCATATTAATAGTCTAAATATTGCTTGGTTCGGCGGGGAGCCATTAGAAGGTGTAAATGTAATTAGGAATATTAATAAAGAAGTTAAAGAAATATCTAAAAAATTCGGATTTACATTCAACTCTGGAATTACAACAAATGGATACGAACTCGATGAAAATCTATTTCGTGAATTGGTAGATTTGAATATTATCCAATATCAAATCACTTTAGACGGGCCGAAAGATACCCATGATACACATAGAATACTTAAAGATGGTGGTCCTACTTTTGATCGTATTATAAACAATTTAAAAAGTATTCAAAAGACTGATTTAGAGTTTAAAGTTTTAATCCGCTCAAATTTCGATAAAACCAATAAGGATAGAATGCAAGAATTAATAGAACTGCTTTCAGAGTTTTTGAATGGAGATGAACGTTTCCAATTATATTTTAAACCTGTGCAGAATTATGGTGGAACATCTGCTAAAGATCTACCACTATATGATCCAAAAGAAAGTTTTAAAGTTATGAGTGAGGTTCAAAAACGAGCACATTGTTATTTTCCGACCTCCACTGAATTGCTAAGTTCCCTTGACCCAATGGGAAGTGTTTGTTACGCTGGTCTTCCGAATAGTTTTGCGATTGGGGCAGATGGAACTATTTATAAATGTACTTTAGAATTAGATGAGCCTCTGAATCAATTAGGGAAAATTAGAGGAGACGGAACTTTTGATATTGATGAAGATAAACTTACCTTATGGATAACGGCAGATGCGAAAGATGATAGGCAATGTAACTCTTGCATTTTAAAGCCAACTTGTCAGGGAATGCATTGTCCACTAATTAGAATTAAAGAACAAAGGAGTCCTTGTCCACCTTTAAAGAAGGGAATTCGAACAGCCCTTGAATTAGTTACTGTTTACGCTGGAATAGACATAAAAAACGATTAGTTGTACTGATATACCTTATTTACCAAGCTTCATACCATGTAATCTTCAAATGCATGATTAATTTAGCTTTTCCGTGAAAATGCACGTGCTTGGATTGGTCATTTTCATGCCCGGGTGGAGGGCAAAACGTTGCCCATGGATCTTTTCCGTGAAAATACGCACACCTTGATTAGTCATCTTTATGCCTGAAAGGAGGTGAGATAAATGAAATTGATCAAGAGGAAAAAAGTGGCTGATTTGACAGAAAAGAATATAATTATAAACCTGAGATGTAGTTGCTCGTAGTCAAACAATTTGATCTTTGTAGTCAGAATAATGATAATGCTTATTTTGTTCTCAAAAAGTCTGGAAAAGTCTTTTTGAGAACTCACATTTCGCACCCTCTCGGCAAAAATCGAGAGGATTTTTTTGTTCCGCCTCACATTTCGCACCCTCCCGACGAAAATCGGGAGGATTTTTTCATTCCGATGTCGAATGAATCCTTGACACACAAGGAACGTAAAGGAGTTTTTCTCTCATGAATGTGAAAGTCAAAGGGGTCTATCGTAATGATTATTTGAATATAATAAGTGTTCTAGTCAAAAAACTGGACCTCCCCCACTTGATTGACCATCCTGTGCCCGTCGATCCACAGTGCCAAACGCGAGTCAGCGATGCCGTTCAGGCCATCCTTTACAATCTATTTGACGGCCGGCAAGCCCTTGTTCACTTAGAACGATGGGCTCAGGAGATCGATCTAGAGAAACTCATTCGTCCCGGTCTCCATCCTTCCTGGTTGAACGACGATGCCTTGGCCCGTCATCTCGACCGCTTGTATGAGGCCGATATTCACAAGGTCATCAGCACTTGCTTGATTCACATTTATCACAAAGAAGGCCTTTCCCTCCGAGCCTTTCACGCCGATACGACAGACAAGACGGTTTACAGAGCCTATGAATCGGCCTCGTTAGAGGCTCTGCAGATCACACATGGCTACAACCGCCATCAGCATTGGCAAAAACAGATCGGCTTCGGACTGGTCGGCAACGAGGATGGCATCCCGTTTTACGGCGATGTGCACGACGGCAACCTGTCTGATAAAACATGGAATCCCGAGGTGCTGTCCCGTGTCCATGAACAGCTGAAGCAAGCCCACCTCGACGACGAATGGATTTACGTGGCCGATTCCGCCGCGATGACAAAAGACACCTTGGCGCAGACGAAAGCCGCCAACGCCTTTTTGATCAC
>NZ_JHUS01000089.1:0-9142 GCF_000691465.1 Geobacillus sp. CAMR5420 | reverse complement strand
TGTTTGACTTTCACCATCCGCAAATCGCGCTCGGCTTGGTTGTTGTCAAACGGCACTTCTTTCTTTCGCAGGAAGAGAAGCGCTTCTTGCTTGCGCTTTTCTAGGCGCCGGATGAAATGTTCCGCTTTGCGGACACCGAGATGATTGCCTTGTCGGCAACGTTCATCGAGTTCCTGGCGCCCATTCGAAAGAAGCTCGTCGTACACCACTTCCCAATACCGGACTTTCTCTTCCGGCAAGGCTCCGCCCGCTTTCTCCACTGCCTGTTTCATCTCCAACAGTGCTTCAGCCATCTTGTTCGACCAAGAGTGATGGTAAAGTTCGGTATACTCCCGAAGCTCCCGGAGATGATGGGCGTGGCAAAGGGCATGGCTCGCCTGCGTATACATCGGGTATACGGCATACGCATCATGCACCATCGTTCCTTTGTACCGCGGCAAAATCCCGATGTCATCCGTCGCTTGTTTGCCACGCGAGCGATGAATCCCGTATCGGGTTTCCTTGGAAGTGGAAGCGACGTGCACCCATTGTTTCGTTCCTTTCACACGCAGGCTCGTTTCATCGACGTGCAGCGTGCTCGAAGTGAGCAGCGCGGCTTCGATTTCTTCGATCGCGGCTTCTGCCACAGGCTGCCACCGTCTCGTCATGTTCACGACTGTGCCTGCACTCATCGAATGGTCAGTGAGCGCTTTGACCATCTCCGTGACACGCTCGCACGGGATCAACTGTGCATGATTCCAGTATAAAATAAGGGAAGTGATAGCTGGACCGTACTGGACATGATTCGTGACATAAAAAGGGAACTCCGCCTGCTGGACAAGTCGGCATTCAGGACAACGCTTGATTTCCCGCTCGTGTTGAGTGACTTCCATGCGAACCACTGGGAGGTCGAACACTTGGCGAATGTCTACTTGAAGTGGATCGATATGTTCTAACGAGTGACCACATCCTTTGCATTGGGTCACACGGTGAAGGACTCGATGGTCAGGATTCGGTGATTGGCGGAGCGTCGTTCCTTGGTGCCCTGGCTGTCCTCCCGGCCGTTTCTCCGATGGTGGACGAGAAGGAGATTTCGCCTCAAACCGGTCAGAGGACGGCGGGAAATGACTATTCGTACTGTTTTTTTTCGTACGGGCTTCTAATTCTGCAATACGTGCTTTCCATTGCTGGTTTTCTTGTCGGAGCTGTTGGTTTTCTTGACGTAGTTGTTCGTTTTCTTTGATGAGTTTTTCCATCGTTTGTGCTTGGTGTTCGATTTTTGCGACCATGCTTTCAAGTGTGAAGACCGCTTGTTGGAAGCCAAAAGCAACATTTGCCATTGTGTTCACCTCCCATGTCTATGATGGTAATTAGTATAGACAAGGAAGGTGCGAACAAACCGGCTCTCGTAAATTTTTTCTATGTACGGGCTGAATAGTTACCTGATTTGTTAAAACAGTTGGATCTGTATATAAAAAAACCAAAAAATCGTTTAATTAATATGTTGCAAGAAATTTCTTCTGAAAAAATATCTTTAGATAGTTCTCTTGAAACAGTGGAAAGGATTGCATCTCTTCAGTACACCGCTTTAGGAGAAATTTATGGTATAAATCTGGTTCAAATTGAACATGGACTAAAATGGGCAATGGAGCAACTCCTACTAGAAGAAATACCTAAAGAAGATGTGAGAAAATATATTCCGTATCTCCTTGGTTCTGAAAAAGCAACGATAGGAGTTATAGCAGAAAAAACTGCTTTGGCTTTATCTATTAAAGTCAGTGAGAAAAAATTAACTTTAAGAGAAGCGGAAAAAGAGTATTTATCTAAATATAAAAATTTAAACTACGCCTATGGTGCTGTTAAGAAAAATAATGTTGCAGCTGAAAAGTTAAAGTATTTAATAGAGACTCCCTTAAAAGAACGAATACAACTTTTTAATAAATTGGATAATTTAACTGATTGTAATAAAAGTAATTCTCTAGTTGATAAAATCATTAGATCTCATGAGATAAGGGATAAACTTATTAAATTAAATGACATTGCTATAAAAGTAGGGGATTTAAGAGATAAAAATAAAGCATTAATGGGACAAGTAGCCTACCAGAGAAATAGGCTTCTAAATAACTTAGCAAGTTTAACAGGTGAAAAGAGGGAGAACTTGTCAAGATACATGTTGTTTGAACTCTTTGAATTAGCTGAGAACCAAAAAAGATTAAGTGAAGAAACTATTAATTTAAGGTATGACTATGTTGTATTAAATAGAATAGAAAACTGTTTGATTGGAGATAAAGCACGTGAAGCTACATTAGTAGTTGATTTTAAAACTGATAAAAATGACCAAATAAAAGGTACTACGGCAAGCATGGGAAATGTTAAGGGATATGTCAAACATGTTAGAGATATCAGTGACTTAAATTACATAACAAAAGAAGATATTTTAGTAGCTAAGGGTACTGACTTTAATTTTATGGATGCAATGATGAAATCTAAGGGATTCATTACAGAAGAAGGGGGAATCTTAAGTCACGCAGCGGTTATAGCAAGAGAATTAAAAAAACCCTGTTTAATAGGAATTCCCAACGTCTTTTCTAAAATACCTGAAGGATCCTTTATAAATTTAAATGCGGATCAAGGATATGTGAAAGTTATCCATAGAAAGGTAAATGAAAAGAAAATTCCTTTTGTTAAACTTGATGATGCCTCCAACTCTGTTATTGTTGGCAATAAAGCTTATAGGTTATATGAACTTTTAAAACACAATATTAATGTATTACCCGGTATAGTAATACCGTCTAGTATAAATATAAACGACTATACTGCAAATGACGTTGAGATACTATTAAATGAGATTAAAATGCTTTTCCCAGAATGTTCACATTTAGTTGTTCGAAGTAGCTCACCTAGCGAAGATCTTATAGATAAGTCAGTAGCAGGTATTTTAGAATCTAAAATCTGTAAAATGGAATCATTCGATTTATATAATGCAATCCAATATGTACAAGAATCCGGAAAAAAAGGAATAATAAAATATTACTTTAGTAAAGATGAGGTGGATTTGGCTGTTTTAATACAACCATATTTAAAACAAGATTTGGGGGGAGTTATATTTACTTGTAATCCTATAGGTGACGATGAAAATGATATGTTAATAGAAGCTAGTTATGGTGGGGCTTCCAATGTGGTTAACGGAAAAGTTGATATTAGGGAAACGTTAAGTAAGTCAAGTTATAAGTCTAATTATAAAATTTTTAATAATTTAGCGGAAATAGCGAATTATATAGAAAATTTATATGGATACCCTGTTGATATTGAATGGGGAGCACAAAATCAAAAAATTTATATATTTCAAGTCAGACCAATAACAACTTTATCAAATAAAGTAGGGGAATATCATGATTAGAGACTTATTTATTAAAATGGGCGTTAGCAATAATTATAAATTAATTCCAGAAAGCCCCATTATACGTAATAATGCAGACACATTTTTTATTGGATCTGCTATTATGGCAAATATGGATCTTTTTGAAGCAGAAAAGGAGAAAAAACATGAGATACCACAAAAATATATAACAGCACAAAGGGTTTTTTCAGCTAACAGATTAGAAGATGTAGGGAAGTATCCATTAGCTACTCCATTTGAAGTTATGTTATCTATATTTCGGTTTGGAGATAAAAGTGTAGAACCATCTATAGACTTTATTCTCAATTTTTTGAATCTAGCTTTAGGTATAGATCCTTCTCAATTAATCTATTTAGCTCCGTATGAACTAGGGATTAGAAATACCGTCTTATCAAAGAAAGTACCAGAAAGAAATGTTATTAGTTGGGAAAACAATATTCCGTTAAGACTAGGAAAAAATAAACCGCAAGGATATTATTTGAAAATATTTTTACCATATAAACATGGCATTATACCTATTTCGACTATAGGGTTTATCGAAGGTATAAATGGAATTTCAACAGATAGTGCGTTATTTCTCGAACGACTTTCCTTTGTAAAAGATAATTTAATTCATTGGTATGAAAGTGAGTTTTTTATTGATCTTACGAAGGAAGTAAAAGCACAATTCCCTAAATTTAACTATAACGAAGTTTACCTATGGGCTAATCATTTAAGAACACTCATGGCGCTATATTATGACGGTGTAAGACCAGAGGGGAAAGGTCCAGGACATACAATGAGAAAAATAATTAGAACATTATCAGGAACCTTATCTGGTGATAAGGTTTGTGATGATAAAGCATTAAAATTAATTTCAGCTGGAATCAAGTCATTAAAAAACTTGGGTTATGATATTACTGAAACTGTAGATGTTAACGAATTAACCGAACAAATTTTCAGGCAAATTAATAATGGTTCTAGTCAAATCGCCAGAGAGATTAAAAGATTTAAAAGGGCGCTTAGCAATAATGAAATAAAATCTTCTAAAGACTTAAAACAATGGAATGAAGAAAGAGGCCTAACATATGAATGGATGAGAAAAGCTTCCGAAGATGAAGGTGTATATGACTTGCCTTTTCCGGAAATAGAAAAGCGTTTCTGGTTAAGAAACGAATGTTATTCATTTGACACAAATCAGAAGATAACAGATCCAGTACAATTTCTTAAAAATGCAGAGTCTAAAAGAATGAAAGGAGTAATGAAAAATTGACGAAACACGTATTGGTAATAGGCGGTATGAGACCCGTCCATAAACAGTTAAAGAAACACAATGCAAAATTAACATTAATGACTGACAGAAAAAAAATAAAAAATAGTGATGCAGGTATATATGAAAGAATTATAGGAATTGAAAATGTTGAAGATACGAATGAGTGGATTGAATTAGCAAAAGCTATAAATAAAATTGAACCGTTTTATGCAATTGGGGCGTATCACGAAAAACTGCAAGATAAAGCTGCATTAATTGCGGAGGAACTCGGTCTAAATTTTTATAGTTACGAAGTTATTCAAACAGTAAGAAATAAAGTACTGATGAGAGAAAAATTAAATAGCAATGGTATTGATAATGTTAAATTTTCTTGTGCAATAAATAGGCGAGATATTGAAAGATTCATTGATGGGGTTGGTCTTCCTGTTGTTCTTAAACCTGTAGATGAATGGGGAAGTATTGGAGTATCTATTATAAAGGAAAAGAATGAGATAGATAAAGCTTTAGCCCTTATAAAAGCTGAAAATCCTAATAAAGAAGTGCTTGTTGAAGAGTATTTAAATGGAGATGAATATAGTGTTGAAGTTTTTAGTCAAAATGGTAAGCACATCGTAACTGTCATAACCAAGAAATTTAAAAATCAAACTTATCCAGTTGAAAAAGGGCATGTTGTATTTGCCTCCATTCCTTCTTCTATAAGATCAAAAATTGAAAAAAAAGTTTATGACTGTCTTGCATGTTTAGGAATAACACATGGACCTTCTCATACAGAGGTTATAGTGGACCCAAGCGGTAATATAAACATTGTTGAAACGCATACTAGATTGGGAGGGGATTTTATTCCAGAATTAATAGAAAAGTCCACAGGTATAGACTTAATTAAGATGACCGCACAACAAACATTAGGAGAAGATGTAGGCATTCCGGAATTAAAAATAAAGCATTATCACGCCATTTGGTACTATCTTCCTGAAGAAGAGGGTGAAATATGTGAAATAAACGGTTTAGAAAATGTAAGAGCATCGGAAGGAGTAGTGGAAGCTAATTTATTGAAGAATAAAGGTGACGTTGTAAGATCTGCTTTAAGTTCGTTTGATAGATTAGCATATGTTATTGCGAAAGGTAATAGTACAGATGACGCATTATCCAAAGCCAAAAATGCCATAAAAAAAATTAATGTTAAATTAGTATGATTGGAGCAATTTTTAATGTACCAAAACAAGACCTTTTTATTACTGTTATCTAATAATTTTTTTAGTTCTATTGGATTTGGTTTACAGGCCTTTGTAGTAACCTGGTTAGCTTATGATATTACTCAAACAGCCTCAGCAATTGGGACAGTTTTGGCCATCTCTACAATTCCAAGAATTTTATTATCACCTTTTATTGGTGTGCTTGTTGATATTTGGAATAGGAAGAAGACTATTGTTGTTGTACAATTTTTAAGATCGCTATTACTTATTATTATACCTTTAGCAATTTTAATTGATAGTTTAAATTTATTAATATTGTATGTAGTAACTTTTCTTTGGAATGTTGTCGATAGATTCTATATGCCTGCATTTAAAGGGTTGATGAAGGAACTATTAACAAACGATGAGTTGTTAAAGGGAAATACGTCATTAAACGTAACTTTTCAAATAGGAATGATAATAGGAACAGCTATTGCAGGTTTTCTCTTTGAATACATAGCAGATGTATTTGCAGTATTTTTTAATTCAATTTTGTTTATTATAGCTGCAATAAGTATTCTAAGTATAAGACAACGGAAAAATAATACTCTGAAAAAGAAAAATACTATTGAGTTTCATGACTTTTTCGTGCAATTGAAATCCACTGCTAAGTATTTATCTGCTAGAAAAATCATTGTACTTTTCGGTTGTTTAGTAGCATTAAACGAATTTGTGATTCAGATAGTCAATATTATTATGGTTCCTTATGTCACTAAAATCTTAGCTGAAGGGCCGGCAACATTAAGCCTCCTTGAAGGTATTTTTGCAGTGGGTTCTATAGTGGGCGGATTGTGCCTAATAAGGATAATTAAATTAATGGGTAGGAGAAATTTTATTTGGATGAGTATAGCCGCTTTAGGTGGGCTGCTGTGTTTAATTCCAGTAACGAAAAGCATATTAATTATCGGGACAGTGATGTTTTTTCTAGGTGCAGTTGCACTTCAGTCAAGAACATTATTTAGCACTATAATTCTTGAAAAGGTAGATAATAATTTTCAAGGAAGGGTTAACAGCATAATCAATATGTTCATCTCATTATTAGGTGCGTTTATATATAGTATAATTGGTAAATTGGGAGAAGTTATCTCTATTCAAATTATAATATATCTTATCGGAATGTTTGTAATATTATGTTCAACAATTGGTATTTTGATTAATAAATTAGAGTTAATGGAGGAGAAAGAAATTGGCAGTATTGATACTAAACAGATTTCCGATTAATGTTGCAAAATACAAAGAATGGCTTGAAGATTATAACAGTGAAATATATTTGTTCACTAATGAGAGATTTTCAGATCAATTTGTAGGATTTGATATAAAGAAATCTTATAAAAAGTTTCAAGATAATGGTTTGGTAGATTATGACGCAATTGAGTTATATGAACAAAATCCGTATGATGCAATAATAGCTTTAGATGAAACAGAAATTGTTAGAGCAGCTAGACTAAGAGAGAGATTTAATCTAAGAGGTCAAAATATGAAAAGTGCACTTGCCTTCAGAGATAAAGTTATTATGAAGGACTACGTTTCTAGCGCCGGATTAAAAACGCCTGCGTATAAAAAAATTGAAAGCTCAGTAGATTTATATGACTTTGAAAAGACACACGGTTATCCTTTTATTATCAAACCGGTAGATGGAATGGCATCAAAAAGTGTAAGTGTAATAAAAAACCATCAAGAGCTAAAATTATATTTAGAAAAAGGAATACCAAAAGATATGATGGTAGAAACTTTTATAAAAGGGACAATGCACAATGTTGATGGAATAATTTCCGATGGAAAAATAGCTTTTATTTCAGTGGGACAATATCTAGATGATGCACTCAGTTTTAAAAAAGGTTCTTCGTATACTTTATTACCACCTAATCACAGTTTATTTAAAAGAATAAAATATTTTACTGAAGAAATAATTAAATCATTACCCACTCCGAATTTTACACCATTCCATTGTGAAATTTTCCATACAGAAAATGATGAATTAGTTTTTTGTGAGATTGCTTCAAGAGTCGGAGGTGGACGACTTGATGCCGCTATAAATGAGGCGTATGGAATAGATTTATATAGGATATGGGTGAGAAATGAGTGCTCATTACCTATAGAAATCCCCTCGACAGTAGAACTAAAAAGTTTAGTAGGTGGAGTCTTTATCCCTTCGAAAAATGGTAAATTATTGTCCAGGCCATCTAAAATTCCATTTGATTGGGTAGTATTGTATGATCCTTTCGGAAATGAGGGTGAAACTTTTAATAATCCTAACTCTGTAATTGATTCTATAGCAATAGTACTGGTGAGGGGAAATACATTAAAAGAAGTAGAACAACGAATATTCATTATAAGAGATTGGTTCGAAGAGAACGTTGTATGGGGGTTAATGGAAAAATGATGTCGATAAGCTATAAATATTTCAAAATTTTGTTAATATTTATAGTACTATTATTGGCATCTTGTTCTTCTAAGCAAAGTAAACCCAATCTAGATAAAAAAAGTATAAGCTTAACAATCGGATATCAAACTCCTACGGCTCAGACGTGGGGCGCTACAATTATTAAAAATCAAAAGATTTTTGAAAAGAAATTATTAGAGATGTATCCAGATGCGGAAATTGAAATACAATGGTTTAACTCATCATCAGGTGTTCCACTTGTAAATGCTATGTCTTCAGGTAAAGTACAAATAGCATTCCTTGGTGATATGCCTGCTTTATTAGCTGGTGCCAAGTCGGTTGAGCTAGAACAATTAGATGCGAAAATAGTAGCTATTGATGGAAAAGGAAAAAACGGGATGAATCAAAGCATAATAGCTCCAATTGATGGCATTAATGATATTAGTCAGTTAAAGGGGAAAGAGGTTTCTGTCCCCTACGGATCAAGCGCACACAAAATGCTTTTACAGACTTTAAAGTCTAATAACTTGTTAAATAAAGTAACTATAATAGATCAATCTGTAGCTGTAGGATTAGAAAATGTAAATACAGGAAAAATAGCAGCTCATGCTACGTGGGAACCTTACCCAACAATGGCTATAAAACAAGGTAAAGCTAAAATACTTTTGGTTCATCACCAAATTTTGTGATTTAGTGACAAAAAAGAGAAAGCACTGACGAGATCCTGGCAATAATGTTAGCGGTGAAATCAACATTAAGGAGGTCTCGTAAGTGCTTTCTATACCACTAGGATTGCCAGAATTTAAAGTGATTAAACAAGAACTTCTTTCCTATGGTTATGCGATTCATGTAGAGAAAACAGAGACACAGGAACGTTGCCCTCATTGTGGGTTTGC
>NZ_JHUS01000088.1:0-2204 GCF_000691465.1 Geobacillus sp. CAMR5420 | reverse complement strand
CGGGCAAGACGTTCGCCCTTCGGGCGCTGAAAGAGTCATTGAATCCATCATTGTATCATGTCGTCTACTTTCCGTTATCCACCGGAGGCGTGATGGATTTTTACCGTGGTTTGGCCTTGGGATTAGGAGAGGAACCGAAGTACCGCAAGGTAGACCTCTTCCGCCAAATCCAGCAGGCGATCGAGCGATTGTATCATGAACGACGGATCACGCCGGTGTTCATTTTGGACGAGATGCATTTAGCAAAGGATGCATTTTTACAGGACATCGCCATCTTGTTCAACTTTGAGATGGATTCGACCAACCCATTTGTCTTGATTTTGGCCGGGTTGCCCCATTTACAGGGGAAGCTGCGGCTCAATCAGCACCGCCCTCTCGACCAGCGGATCATCATGCGATACCGGATGGGGCCGCTGGAGAAGGAAGAGGTGGCGGGCTGCATCGAGCATCGGATGAAACAGGCCGGGGCGAAGCATCCGATCTTCACCCCATCGGCGTTAGAGGCGATTGCCCTGCAATCACGTGGTTGGCCCCGTGTCATCAACACGTTGGCCACGACGTGCCTGCTGTACGGGCATCAGCTGAAAAAGGACGTCATTGACGAAGAAGTGGTGCGCATGGCTGCAGAGGAAATGGGGTATTAGCACGAAAGGGGCCGAATCGGCCTCTTTTGTGCTTTCTCTTTTCCATCGGTCCATCAGGCGCGCTGGAAATCTTCATCTGAAAGAGCGTGCAAATGTTCCGAAAGAATGTGCAAAATCCGCAATAATTCGCAAAAATTTTGCACATTATTTCCGAATCCGCCTGAAATAATTTGAAAAAGGGATTCTGAAATAATGTGCTAATTTACAGCGATGACATGGAATCCCTTTTTCAGACAGGCTTCGATGAGCGTTTGGGACGGATACCACGAATCCATGAGCACATACACCGGCCGATCCGGTTCCACCTTGAGCGAGGAAAGCATCTCGATCGCCAGGTCGATCTTGCTTTTTCCCGCCTTCTTGTCATACAGGCGGAACGCAAATGGGAACGCCTGCGTGAAGGTGTGCACCATCAGCCAAACGAGCGAATGCCCCCAGACCGATTGATGATCTTTATGCGAGTAGTGCCAGTCGCACCCTTGAATGGCGTGCGCAGCCCGTGACGAAGGCTTCGTTTTTTGGCAAATCGTATCATCAATCGAAACAAAAAGGGGTTGATTCTTCCGTTTGGCCAGTCGTTCGACCTGGGAAAGGATCCACTCTTGAAGCTTCCCAAGCAGCCTTTCCTCGTTCCAAGGGCTTTTCGTGAAAAAGTGACTGAGCGTCGTTCGATGATTCGGATGAAAGCTCCAGTAATGAATATCAGTCAATGTTCCCGAGAATCCCTTGGTGGTCAAGGCATCGACAATATGAATGAGATGCTTGATGACCGGTTTGGAAAGCTGCAGCGTCAACCCCAGCGTGAAGAAAAACTTGTGGATTCCTTGGTGATGTGCTAATCTATTCATGAGACATGAACCTCCTTGTGTGAATGGGTTTTGAACACATCTATTTTACCCAAGGAGTCCGGTTCATGTCTCCTTTTTTGTTTAGTTGTCAATTTATGTCAGTGAATTTGCTCATCTACAGTTTTAAAAGAGAATTTACATATGATTTATACTAGATTAGCAATTCTCATCTATATTATAAGTAACAAGTGAATAATTACTGGTGCAATAGAGAGACCTCAAATTTAATGTATATAGACTCCCATGACAAAAAAATTTCGTCACCATCGGAAGGATGAAAACAACCATTCTGTCGAATGGTCTCCTTGCAGCTGGGGTCATGAGGTCGTTGTATCTATGGTACGTAAAAGTCCGATATATAGACGGGCCCCAGTAGTCTGGTGCACTACGGAATCCAGTAGTCTGGTGCACTACGGAATGTCGCTCCCTTGAGGGAAGCACGCAGGATAGAATGCTTGAACAAAGGCTACTGCACCAGCTGTTTTTGAGAACGAAGCAGGGAGGGAGACCGATGCGCGTCTTGTATGAACGCTGTTGCGGATTGGACGTGCATAAGCAATCGATTACGGCTTGCGCCCTTTCCCCCGAAAGGAAAAAAAATCGCACGTTTGGTACGCTGACCGACGATCTCGAGGGGGTGGGGGGTTGGGTGGAAGAAAAAAAAGGGACGCACGGTTGCATTGAGGCGACGGGCGGATATTGGAAGGCGGGG
>NZ_JHUS01000087.1:0-4085 GCF_000691465.1 Geobacillus sp. CAMR5420 | reverse complement strand
AAATAAAGTGATAATTTACACTTTCATAGGCATACGTTTTACCAAATTAATCCTTATTAATATGATTCACTCGCAAGCTCGTTCCATTAGCATATAAAATCGAGGAAGCAATAAGGGCTTCTTCAGTCTTATCTTTCCGATCGATTCATCCACATGAAATCAGCTTAGAATAGTTCCAATGTTTATTGAGAAATAAAAGCACAGAGATTTACAGAGAATTTAGTTTGCACCAACTTTACATGGAGTAATAGGCAACGATCGATCAATTGGGGACTTCGTTTTGTCTTGCAACCCCATCCTGAAATCGCAACCTCGAATGTATTTCGTTGGATTCAAGGGTTTGTCTAGGGTTTCTTTCAGATTTCGCTTCTCCATGGACACCCTTGCCTTTGACTGATGATTCACATATCCCAACATCCCCCGACGCCCATAGAGGACTTTCACCGCCTAGTTCATCGACCTACCCGGCACACAATAAAAATCGCAGTTGTAAAATTAAACAACTGCGATTTTATAAAATGGAAATTATGGTTTATAAACTTGAATTCCACCATATGAACTTACATCTTTTTCAGGCGTATTATAGTGTCTGACAGAATATTCACCTGGTCCAGGCTTAAATACTTTCTCAACATACCGCTCACTTCCACTAATTGTCCCCTTATACCATTCGACACCGTTTTTAAATATCTTATAAGTCGTACTTTTACGAGGAGCATTATAGTAATAATAAATGCCCACATGTAACTCTTGTCCACTTTCAACTGTTACTCGAGAAGTAGTTGCGCTACTTTCCCCTACGCGTAAATTAAGTCCTGATTGTTCAACTAAAACTGCGGCATAGGCACTAGTAATTGTAATGATCGAAAGAACTAATGAAGCTAAGATAATTAGTAGATTCTTTTTCTTCTTGCTAAATGTCATTTTGCCAAATCCCCTTTCTTTTTTTATTATTTTTTAAATAATTATACAATGGAAACTATGTCGAAATTTGTTACAATTTGTATTATGTCGAAAAATAGTAATATTTTACTATTAGATACCAATTCTCTATCGATATAGGATTTGAAGCCAAGCATAACTTAAAATTGTCGATCATATTTACTCTTATTGAAAAAAGTGAGGAAAATCCTATAGCATAAACGGTGTGAACGAACTCCTTCATCGCCATGGATATTACGAGAAGAATGCCGTTGTAAGAGATCAAACGTATTGCATTTGGCTCCCCCGTTATTGGTGTTCCGAATGCCAGGGACGGTACTCCCCCCTTTCTCCTTCCCTATTTCCAATACACGATCCCAATGATTTTCTCCTATGTCAAAGAGCGATTAGCCTTGATCCGACAAAGAGGGATCCGTTTGTCCCCGTCCTTTCTGACCTGACAGGGCGTATCATTTTAGATATGACGCTCGAACAAGCGGCGGAAGCAGTAATGGCATGGGTTCGGCAATCTAATATGGCGGTCAGCGTTATAGAGAAAAAAACGGAATCGGAGCGTTATAACGATGATATACAAGCGCTAAAAGAAATGGTCGCCAAACAGAACGAGTTGCTAAAAGAACTCATGATGAGGCTGGATCAGCAACAAAAATACATAGAGGAAAACCTAAAGAAAAGGGATGAACTTCTTATGCAGTCCCTAAAGGAGTCCATGGAGACACGCAAAATGATCGCGGCGGCCAAAGAGGAAGAAGGGAAAAAGAAAGGGTTTTGGGCCCGTCTGTTTGGTAAATAAGTCTGTTCATCAAATTGATGAATAGTTAGGGTCTGGAATCCGCAAATTGCGGACTCGCATCAAATACCATAACGGCGATATAACGCTATAAGCGACACAATTAAAGAGGGTGTCCCCAAAGTTGAGGACACCCTTAAAATTTAGGAGAAAATATCGGAGCAGAGTAAGGCGAATATCGCCCGATTATCGTAGTATCCAATGTTTGCCGTTATCCGAGTAAATTCGCTTCGGCTTTCCGTATCGAAGCAACGCTTCTTTGGTCACGATCCGCAACCCGTCAAATTTCTCGGAAGAGAAAAACTGAGCGTACGGCACGACCCGCGAGCAGTCATCGATATAGGCAATTAAAAGCGTTTTTTGTGTTTTGCCATTCACACGAATCAACGGGCCATGGGACAAATCATCTTGCCAGAGCTCATTGACCTGATAGTACGCGAAATGTTTTCCTTCCGACCTTTTTATTTAGAGGAAATTTTTTATTTCTTCTCGCATAATCAGCTCTAAGTAAAATGCTTCACACAAAATTTTATACATCATCTATTGCTCAATCATTATTATGATTTCCTTGTAACTATAATAAAAAACATGCTATCCTTTCTGTAAAGAAACCATAACTCCTTATATTCACGACCTAAGCTTTGTTTGATGATTAAATTGACATCTGCGCTTTCAGTCAGATATGAATGTTGGCTTGCGTATTGTTGTCACCATCTATGCGAATGAGTAATCGGTAATCCATCAGCGTTTGGTACATCTAAAGACAGTGTGTAGGGATGAAGACATATGTCTTGGACATATTTATTTTTACCCGTGGTGCTAGTTGAGCTTTAGCGCTCAACTAGCACCACGGGTTAATATTTATAAAGGATTAGGATAATAATAATCGACTGTTATCCTAAATTGATACTATTGTTTTGTTATATATCAGAATATTTAATTCATTTTCAAAATAATAGAAATGAGGGATACAATGAAAACGAGAGATGTGCTGTTTACTGGATTGATGCTCTTTTCCCTCTTTTTCGGCGCGGGCAACTTGATTTTTCCTCCGTATTTAGGGATGGAAGCGGGAACGGCCGTATGGCCGGCGGTTCTTGGATTTATCGTCACCGGTGTTGGGCTGCCGCTGTTGTCGGTCGCGGCGGTGGCGTTCGCCAAAGACGGCATCCGTTCGCTCGGCAACGCTGTTCATCCGCTGTTCAGCCTTTGCTTTTCACTCGCTGTGTATTTGGCGATCGGCCCGTTTTTCGGCATTCCGCGCGCGGCTAGCGTCGCCTATGAAATCGGAGCGAAGCCGTTTTTCCCTGAGAGCGGATCTTTGGTGATGTGGCTGTTTACGGGTCTCTTTTTCGCCCTTGTGTACTGGCTCAGCTTAAACCCCTCGAAGCTTGTGGATCGAATCGGCCAGCTGTTGACGCCGATGTTGCTGCTTTCCATTGCTGTGCTTTGCCTTACCGGTTTAATCCGGCTTGACGACCCACAGGCGCTGCCGGCTGAGAAGTATGCCTCGGCGCCGTTTGTGAAAGGGATGCTGGAAGGGTATTTAACGATGGATACGATCGCGGCCCTTGCCTTTGGCATCGTCGTCATTCATGCGCTCCGTGACCGCGGGGTGGACCGGCCGGCGTTGCAGGCAAAAGCCACGGTGCAAGCCGGATTGATCGCTGGATTGGGACTCGCGCTCGTTTATGGCGGCATTGCCATCATTGGTGCTAGAATGGCTGGTGTCGGCTCATTTGCCAACGGAGCCGAGCTATTGTCATACGTGTCATCGCTGCTGTTTGGCAGCGGGGGGAAGTTGCTGTTGGGCGTGATCGTGGCGCTTGCCTGCTTAACAACGGCGGTTGGTCTAGTCGCTGCTTGTGCGCAATACTTTCAAGAGCTCACCCCGACTGTTTCGTACCGAACGTATGTCATTGTATTAACCTTATTTAGCTTTTTGATGTCAAACCTCGGCTTAAATGCGTTGATCGCTGTTTCCGTTCCAGTGTTGACGATGCTGTATCCATTGGCGATCGTGCTCGTCGCCCTGTCGTTTTTCCGCCGCTTTTACCGTGGTTCGGCGAAAGTGTACGGGATGGCGTTGCTCTTTACCGGCATGTTCAGCCTGTATGACGGTTTGAAAACGATCGGGCTGGAGACGGCATGGTTAGAACCGCTCCTCTCATGGGCGCCGCTGTTTTCAGTCGGGCTCGGCTGGGTTGTCCCTGCGCTGATCGGCGCTGCGCTTGGCTTGATGATCGATCGGCCGTCCGCAACGAAACGGAAACATGCGGCGTAAAGGGCTGACTCAAAAGGTCATGTACGCCCGGTCGGGGGAATAATATGAATGTGAACTACCCCCACTTAA
>NZ_JHUS01000086.1:0-7619 GCF_000691465.1 Geobacillus sp. CAMR5420 | reverse complement strand
ATCGCGGACTTGCTTCGCCATGGATTGCTAAAAGGGAGTTACATCCCTCATCGGGCTCAGCGGGAGCTCCGGGAACTGGTCCGTTATCGGCGCAGTTTGATCGAGGAACGGGCACGGGAGCTCAACCGCATCCAAAAAGTGCTGGAAGGAGCCAATATCAAGCTTTCTTCGGTCGTATCCGACATCAACGGGATGTCGGCCCGGCTCATCATTCGCGCCCTTATCGAAGGAAAGGACGATCCGGCGGCCCTCGCCCAGCTCGCCAAAGGGCGGCTGAAACAAAAAACGGAAGAGCTCCGGCGCGCATTGAAAGGAGTGATGGGGCCGCATCAACGCATGATGCTGGCCGAGCAATGGCGTCATGTGGAGTATTTAGATGAAGCGATTGCCCGGTTGGATCGAGAAATCGAGGAACGAACGAGCCCTTTGCATGAAGCGCTGGAGCTCATCGATACGATCCCGGGAGTGGGGCGGCAAAGCGCGGAACAAATTGTAGCGGAAATCGGGACGGACATGAGCCGGTTCCCTACCGCCGCGCACTTGGCCTCATGGGCCGGAATGGCTCCCGGGAATCATGAGAGTGCAGGGAAACGGTTGTCAGGTCGAACGAGGAAAGGGAACAAGAAGCTAAGGTCGTGCCTCGTGGAATGTGCCCGTGCCGCCGCCCGAACGAAGAACACGTACCTATCGGCCAAGTATCATCGGATCGCCAAACGAAGAGGAGCGAATCGAGCGAGTGTCGCGGTCGGGAGAACGATTTTAGAAATGATCTATTATATCTTAACTCGAAAGGAACCGTATAGAGAGTTGGGAGCCGACTACTGGGATCGGCAGCGAGAAGCGAGCATCGTGCGTCAAACGGTGAAACGATTAGAGGGGTTAGGGTACGAAGTGAAACTGGAAAAAACGAGTGCATAGCACTTATTAACCATGCATAGCACTTATTAACCATATATATACTGAAATACCTTCCTTTGGAATTCAATTCCGAAGGCTAGGCGGGTCCCGTTTTTTTGTCTTAAATGGTGTTTTCAGGATAGATATATACATTATATTTGGAGTCTCTTTTTTTGTTATGCAAGCAATTGGAGGTGATTTCGACATCATTTAATAGATTTGTCAGGTCGGGAGATAAAAAAGCATTTACACCTAAAATATTAATGCAAACGATCTGCCAACCTGTCATTGGCATAACGATGAAAAATAGCTTTATCTGAAATTGAAGACAGATTGTAGAAGCCGCTTGCTCGAACACGGACGGTGATAGCCAGTCAAAGGCAACACGATTTGTTAACTGATTCATGTAAAGAATTTTCTAAATAGCCGAAATGTCACGACATTTTGAAGATCCTTTCATTCATTACGGTCAAACAATTTGGTGAGGAGGAATATAATGAAATCATTTGTAAAATTGATTTGCGCATTTACATTAGTATTCATGTTAGCAGCTTGTAACAACACGAGCAAGCAGGCAGCCAATGACTCTCCTTCTAAATCAGAGGACGGCAACAAAAAAACGGTTATCGAATACTGGCACGTAAATGCTGAAACTCAAGGCGGAAAAACAGTAGAAGAGTTAGTGAAGGAATTTAATGCACAAAGTGATACTGTAGAAGTCGTAGCCAAATACAACCCGGACATGTATAAAGGGTTGATGCAAAATTTACAAGCTGAAGTAGCTGCGGGCAATTCACCAGCAGTTGTACAAGTAGGATGGGCATTTTTAGACTACTTCTCAAATAATTTTCATTATGTGCCGCCGCAAGAAATAATAGATAAATATTTTCCAGAAGATAAAACATTTTTAAAAGATCATTTCTTAAAAAATGTTTTGGATTTAGCGAAAAATTCGGATGGTGAACAAGTCGGGATTCCATATTCGTTAAGCAATCCAGTCCTCTATATTAATCGAGACCTTTTACGAAAAGCTGGACTAGATGAAAATGGGCCAAAAACGTGGGAAGAGGTAAGAGAATTTTCCAAAATAATAAAAGAGAAAACAGGAAAATATGGGTTTTATTTGCAGGAGCCGGCAGATAACTGGGCTACACAAGCTTTATTAGAAAGCAACGGAGCCAAAATGATTACGGACGGAAAAGCAACATTTGCTTCAAAAGAAGGAATTGAAGCGTATCAACTATGGGCTGATATGGTGTTAAAAGATAAAACAGCCTTGCATTTGCCTTGGGATCAAGGTGTACAAAGCTTTATCGATGGCAATGTCGCCATGGTCTATACAACGATTGCCCAACGTGCGCATATCCAAGCGAATGCCAAATTTGACGTAGCGGCAATCAAATCGCCAGCATGGGAAGGAAAAGAAGTAAGACTGCCGGCAGGTGGCGCAATGCTGGCTATTACAGCAAAAGATGAAGAGCAGCAAAAAGCAGCATGGGAATTCATGAAATTTCTTTATAGCGTTGAATCAATGGCCAAATGGACAGAAGGAACAGGTTATGTGCCTCCACGTAAAGATGTTGCAGAAGCAGAAAATGGACTTAAATCATTTTTAGAAGAAAATGAAATGATGAAGCCTGCCATAGAACAAATGGACAAGATTGTTCCTTGGGCATCATTCCCTGGAGACGCCGGTTTACAGGCAGAGCAATTATTAATAGATGTACGCGACGAAATTCTTACAGGAAAAGTATCAGTAGAAGAAGGTTTAAAATCAACGGAAAAATCCATCAACGAATTGTTAAAGTAAAAGGAAATGTCTACAAAGGGTGACTAACATTTATAACAATTTTTCAAAAAAACTTCCTTTAGTCACCCTCCCTTTTAACTTTTATTTTCGGTATCAGTACGGAGGGTAATAAAAATATGAGTGATGGGACAGTTTTTAAAAATAAAGAGAGTTGGAAAGCGTATTGCTTATTGATTCCAACGTTAATTATATTTTCGATATTCATGTTTTGGCCATTTTTATACACAATTTATTTAAGCTTTTTTGACTGGAACATGATTACTCCGACAAAAGAATTTGTAGGATTGAAAAACTACATTGATGTTTTATCTGATCGAAAAACATATAAAATATTGGGAAATACATTTATATATATTGCTTTCTTATTAGTTATAAACTGTATCATACCGTATCTTTTTGCTTTCGTTTTAGATTTAATTTTAAAACGATTTAATGGTTTTTATAAAAGCGCCTTGTTTCTGCCAGCATTCATCTCATTGGTCGTCGGTTCGATATTGTTTACGTGGATTTTAAATCCAGTTTCCGGACCTGTTGCCATTATTTTAGGATGGTTCGGCATTGAAATGCCGATTTGGAGTAAATTAGACGGCTGGGTCATATTGGTTTTAAGTTTGATTACATCCTGGAAAGTATTTGGCTATAACTTTATCGTCCTTTATGCTTCTATCAACGGTATTTCACGCGAAATAATAGAAGCAGCCCGTTTGGATAATGTTCCTTTATGGAAAATATTCTTTCATATTGTCTTGCCTATGAGCAGCGCTACTGGCATTTATGTGTTTATTATTACAATTGTCCAAGGACTGCAGTATGTATTCACGCCTATAAAAGTGATAACACAAGGCGGTCCAAATTACGCCAGCTCCAATGCGATCTATCACGCCTATCACGAAGCCTTCGTACTTTACAGAACAGGACATTCTGCAGCTTTATCAATTATGACGATGTTAATCTTTTTCATATTATTAGCTCTTGAATTTAAGTTTGTTGAAAGAGGTATCTATTATGAAAATTAAACGATCTGTTGCGATACCTTGGCACATTATTTTTATCATTACAATCATTATTCTTTTATATCCAATCGTTTTTGCATTAGGTTCATCGTTTAAAACGTTGGAAGATGCCTACAACAATGTTTTGAACATAGTTCCGTTAAATCCGACATTCGAAAACTATATCACATTCTTTAATAGTTTACCTGCTTTCAAAATTACGATGAATACGTTCATTATTGCCTCTGTTGCGACAATTTTCAAACTGATTACTTCATTTTTAGCAGCGTATGCTTTCGTATTTTTGCAGTTTAAAGGGAAAAACATTTTATATTTTATGTTAATTAGTACAATTTTTATCCCTTTTACCGTAACAATGATTCCAAACTATTTGATCATATCGGGTATCGGTTTAGTCAACAGCGTTTGGGGTGTTATTTTGCCGCAGCTCGCCAATGCGCTTGGTATCTTTTTAATGAGGCAGTCGATGAAAACAATCCCCATCTCGTTAATTGAAGCAGCCAAATTAGATCATATTGGACACGCCCGGATTATGAAAGATATCGTTCTCCCATTAGTGAGGCCGGCTGTCACATCAACAGGTATCTGGTTTTTCATTACTACCTGGAACGAATACGTATGGCCGGTGCTCATTTTAAAAAGCAAGGAAAATTATACATTGCCTCTTGCTTTACAGATGTACATCAGCTCAGAAGGCGGCACGAATTTTACTGTCGCCATGGCCGTATCAGTCATCACAATGATAATACCTTTAACTTTATATTTAATTTTCCAGAAGTATATTATAGGAACATTTACTTCTTCTGGAATTAAGTAACGGAGGATGGCACAATGAAGGAAATAAGATTTGAAAACGTTTGGAAATCCTATGGAAAAACACATGTTGTAAAAGGGCTCAATCTTACCATTCATCCTGGAGAACGTTTAGTTCTTCTAGGTCCGTCCGGATGCGGCAAATCGACAACTTTACGCATGATTGCCGGCCTTGAAGAAATTACTTCGGGCGACTTATATTTGAATGGCGTAAAGGCGAATGACATTCCAAGCGGAAAAAGAAATGTAGCGATGGTATTTCAAAATTATGCATTATATCCTCATATGAATGTCGTTGAAAATATTATTTACGGTTTAAAAGTTCAGAAGGTTCATAAAGACGAAATTCAAAAGAGATTAAATGCTGTGTTAGAAATGCTCCAGTTGAAAGGCTATGAAAACAGATTGCCGAAAGATTTATCCGGCGGGCAAAGGCAGCGTGTCGCTTTAGCAAGAGCCGTTGTAAAAAAATCTGATTTCTTTCTGCTTGATGAGCCATTATCAAATTTAGATGCACAGCTAAGAGTGTCTGCACGCAAGGAACTAGTGAAAATCCATGAAATGTATAAGCAAACAATCGTTTATGTTACACATGATCAAATTGAAGCAATGACTATAGGGGATCGTATTGCGTTAATGAATCAAGGGCAATTGCAAATGGTAGATACGCCGGAAAATGTATATAACCGCCCTGCAAACATCTTTACGGCAAAATTTATCGGCTCGCCTCCAACGAATATTGTCGATATGGATTATTATGATGGCAAAGTTGTGATCGGGAAACAATCATTTTTATTGCATCCGATGTGGATCCGACAAATAAATGAAAGCAATGCCAAAACGTTTGTTTTTGGAATTCGACCTGAACATCTAGAAATTTATAAAACTCCCCAAGAAAACACATTAAAAGGCACAGTGAAATACGTGGAAAACCAAGGAAGCAGCTACAGTATTTATATAAATTTAGAAGGTCATGAAGTGATTGCGATGAGTGAAAAAAAGAATTGGCATCCGGGGGAAATGGTCTATTTAAAACCAAAAATGGATCGTATTCACATTTTTGATCGAGAATCCACACAATCAATAGGCTATCCGCAAGTGCTGGATCTGAATGAAAGCAGTCCGATGAATCACAAAATCAATGTGGAAACATATCTTTCATGAGGTGGTTGTTTATGAAAAGAAAAATCTGTTATTCTGATTTGCCGCTTATATCAAAAGATCCTTTAAAAAATGTCCATGACTTAATTGAATATGGAGCTGATAAAGTTGAACTATTAATGGATGGCGAAAAATGGGATGACATGGAAAAATCATTCAAAAAATTGTCTTCCAAACTAAAAGAATTGCCCATCGGCTACACCATTCATCCTCCAGCATGGGATATTAACTTAACAAGTGAAAATAAAGCGATTCGGGAAGCTTCATTTTTTGAATACAAAAAAGCGATTGAGTTTGCCGGCATGATTCAGGCTTCGCATGTTGTGATCCATCCTGGGTTCTGTTTTTCTCCGGTTTTTGACAAACGTTTAGCAAAGCAGCGAGCTGAAGATTATATCCATCAATTATGTGAATTTGCTAAACCTTTGAACGTCAAACTGGCAATCGAAAACGTCGGATACAACGGCAGTTCGATTTTTACGCAAGATGAGTTTACGAGCTTTTTGGATAATATTGATGAAACGGCAGGATACTTACTTGACATTGGCCACGCAAATTTAAACGGTTGGGATATTCCGCAAATAATGAAACAGACAAAGGATCGACTGATTGCCCTCCATGTTCATGATAATAACGGAACAGGAGACGATCACTTGCCAATCGGTGAAGGAACCGTCCCATGGCAAGAAATCTTTAAAACGATTCATGAACAATCAATCGATTGTCAGCTCATCCTAGAATATGCCCCCGGAACACCGTTAGAAAAGTTACGCGAAGGCAAAGAAATTCTACTAAAAGAACTTTCAACAGAATAAAGGTGGAGTATTGTATTGTTACACATTGACGATTTTGATGCATATTGTTTTGATTTAGATGGAACTATATATATTGGCAATAAACTTTTGCCCGGTGTAAAAGAAACGATCGACCGATTAAGGCGCCATAACAAAAAAATTCTTTTTATCACAAATACATCGACACAAACAAGAGAAGAATGCAGAAAGCGGCTTCATCATTTAGGAATTCAAGCGAAACTGGACGAAATCATAACAGCTTCTTATTTGTCAGCTGTATATTTTTTAGAGAAATCTCCGGACTCTTTAGTCTATATTGTAGGCGAAAAAGCGATTTCGGAAGAATTCCACAAATTTTCACTAAAAATGACCGACAATCCTATGGACGCGACCCACGTACTTGTCGGACTTGATCGCTGCTTCACTTACGAAAAACTCAATTTGGCAATGAACGCGGTTCGTAATGGAGCCAAATTAATTGCAGCCAATCCGGATTCGCTTTGTCCAGTTCCTGAAGGGTATATTTCAGATACACTGGCAATAGCGAAAGCAATAGAAGCTGCATCAGGACAGCCGATCGATCAGGTTATCGGGAAGCCTTCCTCTTTTTACGGCAAAAAAATTCTTGAAAAATTAAACATAAACAGCAACAGGTGCTTAATCATTGGCGATCGTTTAGAAACCGATATTTTGCTTGGAAAAACAAATAATTGCCGCACATGCCTTGTATTAACCGGAGTCTCCAGAAAAGAGGATATTGAAAAAAACAAAATTTACCCGAATTATATTGCACAAAATTTACAGTATTTGTTTTTCATGAAATAAATCGATGCTTTCATACATACTGATTTTTATGTAAAAAGTTCAAACCCAGGTGGACGTGATTCATCCTCGAAGCTGTCACGCTCCACCTGTTTTTTATACACCTCACATTTCGCACCCTCTCGACGAAAATCGGGAGGATTTTTTCGTTCCGACTCACATTTCGCACCCTCCCAACGAAAATCGGGAGGATTTTTTGTGTCCATCGTCGAATGAATCCTTGACATACAAGGAAAGTGAAGGAGTTTTTCTCTCATGAACGTTCAAGTCAAAAAGGTCTATCGCAATTATTATTTGAATATAATAAGT
>NZ_JHUS01000085.1:0-2176 GCF_000691465.1 Geobacillus sp. CAMR5420 | reverse complement strand
GATTAACCCGACTCTCATGCCGATTACCTCCTAAAAATAAAATATCTTGATCAAAGGAGATTGGCTGGTAGAATAATGTACTTCCCATTTCACATTTCAGAAATTATGTTTTCAAGTTTGCTCCGAAAGTGATTACCTACCGCCAATAAAATCCGTCTTCTTTCAATAATTGATAAGAAGCCGCCGGTCCCATCGAACCTGAACGATATGAGTGGAGTGGAAGGAGATTTTCCTCAAATGCCTCTAAAACAGGTTGTATCCATTTCCAAGATAGTTCAACTTCTTTCCAATGAGCAAAGAAAGTCGAATCGCCATGTAAAGCGTCAAAAATTAAGAGTTCATAGGCTTCGGGTACCTCTTTCTGATTAGTTGTAAAGTGCATATGAACGGGTTCCATCTTTCCATTGTTGAATATATTTTTACTATTGAATTGCAACGAAACACCTTCGTTCGGATTGATTTGAATCACCAAAAGATTAGGAGTTGTTTCCTCATTTTTCGGTAAGTACCATTCCTTTAATGGATTTTTAAATTCAATCACAATACGTGTGGACTTTTCCTTCATTCTTTTACCTGTACGAATATAGAATGGTACCCCGCTCCAATTTTCATCATCAATCCACAAACGAGCAGCAACAAATGTCTCCGTTGTTGAAGAAGCATTGATTCCAGGTTCTTCTTTATATCCAACAACTGGTTTACCATGGATTTCTCCAGGACCGTATTGACCACGAACGACGTGTAAACCTACTTCTTCTTTCTGTATTGGTCGAAGAGATTCCATGATTTTTCTTTTCTCATTACGGATTTCTTTTGCGCTAATCTGTTTTGGCAGGTGCATGGCTGTCATCATTAACAATTGCAGCATATGATTTTGAAACATATCGCGAATGGCTCCTGCCTGATCATAATAGCTTGCTCTTTGTTCTACTCCAACCGTTTCACTTGCCGTAATTTGCACATTGGCTATATATTGATTGTTCCATATCGCTTGAAACACAGGATTGGCAAATTTTAAAGCTTCAAGGTTTTGGACCATCGGCTTTCCAAGGTAATGATCTACCCGATAAATTTCTTCTTCTTCAAAAGCTTGACTTAACTTTTCGTTTAAATCTTGGGCCGATTGGATATCGTGGCCAAACGGTTTTTCGATAATCAGACGTTTCCAACCTTTTGTGGATCCTAACCCGCTTTCCTTGATGTTCGACGCGATCACATCAAAAAATTCCGGCGCAACCGATAAATAAAACATACGGTTTTCAGGAATATTCAATTCTTTTTCACGTTGTTGAACCATTTCAAGCAACTTTTTATACCCTTGTGCATTCGTTACATCTAAAGAGGTATAACGAAACGCACGGAGAAACTCTTTCATTTTGGAACGGTCATTTGTCAAACGTCTGGAAAAGGTTTTTACCGAATTTTCCACATATATTTGAAATGCTTCATCGGATAATTCTCTTTTGCTTACGCCAATAATGGAAAATGGCTGCGGCATTTTTTGATCAAGAAATAAATTATATAATGCAGGGAAAATTTTTCGTTTCGCTAAATCACCTGTAGCCCCAAACAGGACAAAGGTCATCGAATCCAATGTGATCCCCCCCTGTCTTTTTGAAACATTTTTCAAAAAGAATAAAGCTGATAGAGCAGATGTAACGAGGTTTACTACATTGCACGAATTGGTATTTTTATGAATAATGCCCATTTCAGGGAGAAAGTCTTGTTCTTGTATTTTTTCGTTCATGAAAGCTCAACCAAATCGTCCACTAAAAACTGTTTTTCTTGACGGCGCCGCCAATGATGAGGGCAGCTTTTGTTCCTTCCAGCGTTTTTAAAGCAGCGAGAGCATTCTCTCCGAGATAAATATCGCGTGGAATAGCAAAACGATTCATGCCGCTCAGTGCTCATGATTTGGTTCACAGATGCTAGTATAATGCGTATAAAATTTATTGAGAAGTACGCACTTTATTATCATGTAGTGATAAAAATATAATATAGTGCAAAAAAATATACTTAATGATATAAAAGATATTGTAGATACAATGAACGGGATGAATCATGAAAAGGCCTTTACCATCCAGAAGGAATGAATGGGGTCTGCTATGTGTGAGAATAAATATGTATAACATTTATTTGTGGGTATGTGCTTTATTAGTGTGAGTAAAATATTTGT
>NZ_JHUS01000084.1:0-4865 GCF_000691465.1 Geobacillus sp. CAMR5420 | reverse complement strand
ATACGGAACGACTAGCGATGGTAAAAAAAGGATTGCCATCGCTCGTCGTGTTGGTCAAAAAGTTATTCTGAAAAACTAAATAAAAAATCCTTTGTTTGGACTCTGTTAAGGTGCGAAATGTGAGTTAGATGAACTAGGATTTATTCCGTTTCATAAAGATGGGGCAGAATTGTTGTTCAGTTTAATTGCCGAGTGTTACGAACAGACGAGCATTATTGTCACATCGAACTTGGAATTTGGACAATGGAACACCATATTTGGGGATAAGCGTTTAACGGCCGCCATCATTGACCGATTGGTGCACCATGCCCATATTCTCACCTTTACGGGGGAAAGTTATCGATTGCGGCACGCTCTATCTAAAAAGAACCGATAAAATACGGGAACTGGCAAGGTTGTGCACAAATTCACCGCCATATTGTGTATTTTTTACTTGCCAAACACAGTCATTCCATGAGTCGGTTATTCCTCGTCCTCAATTTTGTAACTTAACAACACAAACACATACTTTCCTCGTTTGAAACGATCTTCTTCTTTTAAGGCTTCTTTCACTTTAGAGGGTAATTCCCGATTGTTCCCTCCCAACTGATGAAAGAGATGATGATGGGTGTGCAGCCATTCCTCTCCGGTCATATGATGGTAAGAGATGCTTAGTTCCACATGATGTTGATATTGGTTTAATTGCTTGTTTTCCTCCAATTCTTTTTCCAATAACGAGAGCCCTGTATAAACAGTATTTTTTAATTCTTTCATGAGCTCTGATTTGCTTTCTGACATCATTTTTTCATTCAGCATCACATTTGTATCGATGTCGTTATTTCTACGATAGGATTTTTCAATTAAATTTCCGACCTGCTTTTCGCCTGCAACCTCTAATAAGCCGTATTCCTCTAACTTTTTGACATGATAGTATAGCCTCGATGGTTTTTCATTTAATTTTTTCGCTAGTTCCTTCACCGTTAAGGCTTCGTTTTTCGTTAAGTCCAAAATTTTGTTTCGTTTTGGGTTAATCAAGATTTTGGCCAATTCCAAATCACTTAATTCTTTCATCCTTCTATGCTACTCCTTTCTGTGTTGAATGCAACTTGGCTCAATTGTCGATATCCTTGGAAGAGTGGATAAGTACAAGTTGTCAGTACGAGCAAGATGCCGCTCGTTGCGGTTGCGTAAACACTTCCGATCACATCGGCATACCAACCGCCTATCATGATTCCTAGCATTATGGGAAAATTGGAGAACGTCGTCATTAAAGCAGAACCGCTACCTCTTAATTCTTGCGGCACAATAGAGATAAACAAACTATTAATCGGCACATTCACCAACGCATTCAATACTCCTACCATAGTACACCAAGTATAGAGAGGAAAATCCCCCCAATTATGGACGAACACGTTCAAAGGCACAATACCCGCCATCCATACGCCAATAAGCATCATTCCTATCCATAATAATCGATTAGCTGGGATGGTTTGAAGCAACTTTGGTCCAAGTAAAGAACCTAAAATCGCTCCCACCCCTATGCTTGCCTCCAGAAAACCGAAGTGAGAAGGAGAGACATGAAAATGATGCAATAAAGCGCTGACAAGATTTGTATTCAAAATACCGATCACGAAGGATAATGGAATCATCATGAATAAGAAAAAACGCAAGATAGGTAACAGAAAAATGTCTCGGTATCCAGTCAAAGCATCCAGCCAATAACCGCTCTTTTTCTGCTTATGATGAAGGTATTCTTTAAACTTGATGCTCCAAATCAAAATGGCCGAAAGGAGAAATGTAGCGGCGTTAACCATAAAATTGATATCGTATCGTTCACTTAAAAGAAAAAGTCCCCCAATGGCCGGTGCAATTATTTGCATAGCCGATGCTGTTCCATTTGATAGCGCAATCGCCTCTGGAATTCGTTCCTTTGGGATAATGGACGGAACGATGGAAGATTGGGCAGGTACAAATAGCGCTGTCCCGATCCCATGCAATCCCAACAAAACGAGCAAGATGATGGGGGAGTGTGCAAAGGCAGCCATGCAAAGAACGATGATCATTCGATACAGGTCAGAGAACACCATCAGCCGCCGCTTAGAAAATCGATCAACAAGAGGACCGAATACTAAGCTCAAGACAGCAGTTGGGAACAATTGGACGAATATAACCATTCCGATGAGCAAAGAATGGCTGGATGACTTTCCGATGAGGTAAATGAGCGCTACCCTTGTTATGCCGTCGCCCAAATAGGATATGACTTGAGACAGCCACATGCGTAAATATAGACGATGATCAGATAATATAGAGAACATGGATCCACCACCTTTTTGTTCATCAAAATAAATTTTAATGGTAAAAAAATATTTTGTCAATAACCTTCAGTCTACTGGAGTGATTGAAGACTTTAGTCGGTTCATGAAAAAGCGGTTTTATACTTTTAAACCATTCATTGTTTTCATGAAACATTCAGTGTTCGAATCAATACAGGCAGGGGAGACCCAATGATTCTACTCATCAACTGTAGATGAGCATTTTTCATTACAATAATTTCCATGGTTAGAGAGACAAACAGGGTACCCCTTACGCGATACGGAGCTGTTTTTTGATCACATCAATGGGAATATCTTGCTTTGCGGCGTCATAAATGAACTCTATGACGCTATGGCCTTTCCGCGATCGAAGAAGCTCCAATCCGGTGGAGAGGTCTTGCTGGGATTTCGCTATGCTGTACACGCAGGCCAAGAGCACCACCGCCCAATACCGTTTCACCGCCCGAATGTGGCGGACGCGGTATTCATCCAGCTTCAGTTGATCTTTCGCCTGTCGGAAAAAGCATTCGATTGTCCAACGCTGGGCATAGTAACGCAAGATGTCTTCATCGCCTAGCTCCCGGTCGGTGCTCAAGACGCAATGGAGATGTTCCGGTGTCATCGGCTGATCCGCCTTCCAAGCCAGCAGCACCACCGCGTCATCGAGGCCATGGATCGCCCCCTCATAGCGATACACGCGGTAACGCTCCTTCCCCACCGTGACGAGGCGGGTGTCTTGGGGCTCGATATAGCGAGCCAACTGCTTGGCTTGGACGGCGACGCCATTCGGATAAAGAATCCGGTTCGTCTTGAGCATCGCGATGATGTAAATTATCATTTTATTTCAGCACAAAACACCCATTTTTTTGCACATTCTTTCAGAAAGCCCTCTCCCCTTTTCTGAAGGAATGTGCTAAATTTTTTGTGAATTGTTTCGGACAAAGATTTCCATTCGTTTCAAGGAGAGGGGGGAGGAAGTGTGATCCAGTTTCACGACTTTGGCATTGACATTCAAACGTATACGGATCGTGGGAAAGGGAACGATTTTCCCGACGTGAACCAATGCCCCCACTGTCCATCCCGCCGCCCCTTGCATCGTCACGGATACTACCAACGCTATGCGTTGACGGCAGAGGGGGAGTATCTGTTTTTTGCAAGCAAAAAATGCAGAGAAGTGCAAGAAAAAATACATAGGCTTGCCAGCTCAAGACTTAAGGTTCCAGACCGGGGGAAGAGGACGGCTGGATCGCGGAGAGAGCGTTCCGCAGTCGATAGCTCTCTCCCGTAAAGGCCAGGATGTGGGCATGGTGAACCAAGCGATCCACCAGCGCAGCTGTCAAGCGGTTGTCCCCAAACACCCGATTCCACTGTCCAAATTCCAGATTCGACGTCACGATGACGCTTTTTCGCTCATAACAGTCGGCGATAATATGAAACAACAGCTCCGATCCTTGCTTTTGAAACGGCACATAGCCGAGTTCATCCAATATCAACAGTTCGCACGCATCGATGCTTCGTTTCAGCCGCCCGAGCGTGCCATTTTTCAATGCCTCTTCCAGCTGGGCGACGAGATCCGCGACGCGGAAAAACCGAACCTCATGGCCTTGTTGGCACGCCTGGATGCCGAGCGCTGTGGCGAGATGGGTTTTTCCTGTCCCGGGCGAGCCTAAAAGCAGAACGTTTTGCTTTCGCTCCAAAAAGCGAAGGTCACACAATTCCTTCTTCGATGTCGTGGTCGGCCAGTGGATGTGATCCGACCATTCGTAATCCTTCAGCCATTTCAACTCCCGAAACTTGGCTTTCTTGATCAGCCGGGCCTGTTTCGCCTGCTGGCGGCACGACAGCTCCAGCGCCAATACATCCCGCAAAAACTGTTCTTTCGTTTCGAACATCACCTCCTCGAATCGATCCGCGATATAGGCCAAATGCAGTGCTTTACAAATCTCTTTCACCTCTGCTCTCATCCCTGGACACCCCCTTCCCGAACAGGATGAAGACGTTGATCATACACCGTTAAGTCCGTTTCATAGTCGATCAGGACGGAAGGGGTGTACGATTCTTTCCACTTGGCCGGGTAATGGGATTGCTCGGCTTCCATCAACACCCCGATTTCATGAGGAGCCAAGTCCCATCGCTGGTTCTCATCGAGCCACTGGGCGATTTCATAAAGCGTGCAACGATCCAACAGCGCTCGCAGCCCTTTCAAACGGGCCGCCACCTGGGGCGGGGTGCCAGCCAGATACGTTCGGATCGCTTCCGGCAAGTACGCCCGGTATCGGGAATGCCCGACAACCCGGGGTTTGGTCTCCCACTCAGCGAAAATCTCTTTCCAAGGGATCTCGCGTTTCACGTTCGTATACGGCCTTGGCGCTTCAAGATGGACGTCTCCATCGGAAGAGAACACAACGAAACGATTCCATTCTTTCTTCACCAACACCCGGTTGGGGACGGACAGGCCATGGACGACGAACGCCTTCCCATCCACCATCACTTCTCCGTACTTATTCACGTAAGCGTGATCGAGGGAGAAGATCGGAAGATCTTGTTCCGGCAACGCCAACAGCTCCGGTTGCT
>NZ_JHUS01000083.1:0-2797 GCF_000691465.1 Geobacillus sp. CAMR5420 | reverse complement strand
TTGGATAATCAACACGCCTGGCATGATAAAAATCTAGAACGGAGGAAACAGAAGTGACTTGGGTAACAGAGACTGATTTTGTTAATTCATTTGTTAATTTAATGTACTTTGAAAAAAATCAGAAAAGATACTATTATAAGATATGGAGAGAGGTAAATACTGGGTTTGGGAAACCTGATGTTGTTGTTATTGAATATAAACCAGAAATTCTAGAATCACGAATTAATTTTATTCATTCTAAGATTCCTCCTCTATCAACTAAAGCTGCTTATGCAATGTCCTATTTATCATCACGTCGATGGGTATCAACTGAAAAACTTGGTAATTTTCTTCTCTGTAGTAGAAGTCAACTTCGTTCCTTAGTTGAGGAATTAACAGATAGGGGGTTGGTTAGAACAAATGGGCATCTAATAAAAGCTAATCCAAAATCAGAGATTTTGGCAGTAAATCGATTGTGGGTTTTTGAAGCTAAGCTATTTCAATGGAAAACTGCGATTGAACAGGCTGAGAGACATTTATGGTTTACCAAAGATTCATATGTATTGATGCCCTCGGAAAAAAAAAGTCTCATTGATTTAATTTCGCTAGAATGTAAAAAAAGAGGAATTGGACTTAGTTTTTTTAATGAGCAATCCGGTTTAGAGACAGTTATTCATTCAGCCGAAACGGGATTAAAGAATTCTCCAATATTATGGATGATTAATGAAAAATTGTTGGAGGAATTTAAATGAATTCAGAACTGTTTTCTCCTGATTCTCCGGAATTAATATCAGCATTTCCATTTATAACAATTAAAAACAAGTTAGGTGAAGGTGGACAGAAATACGTTTATAAAGCGTACACTGAAAAGGAAGGTATGGTAGCCCTCAAGGTTATTAAGGTGGAACAGCAGTATGAAAGAACTATGCGAGAAATTGATGCGGCATCTAAGTTTTCTCCACCAAGATTTCCTAAAATACATAGTTATGGTAGAAGTAAGGTGGCCAACGAAGATGTCGTTTACATAATTGAAGAATTTATTGAAGGTGTTAGTTTAAGAGAACGTTTACGATTAGGAGCAATGCAAGAGTCTGAAGCAGTCAAAATTGGTTATGAACTTTTAAATGCGTTATGTGAAGTTGCCGAACAACATTTAGTTCACCGAGATATAAAACCCGAAAATATTATGCTGGGGGAAAATGGCCGAGTAGTATTACTTGATTTTGGAATTGCTCGTCATTTAAATTTAACAAGTTTAACACAAGATGTTGCCATGTTTGGCCCATTAACTCCTGGGTATGCTGCACCTGAGCAGATAAGAAATGAAAAGCGTAGTATTTCACCAAGAACAGATCTTTTTGCTTGGGGTATAGTTATGTACGAAATGTTATCAGGCGAAAATCCTTTCACCAAAGATTGTAGTTCTCCAGGAGAAGCATTAATGCGCACTCTACAATTTGATGTACCAAAATTATCAAATTGTAGCAGTAACTTGTCAGAAATAATAGATTGGTGCATGAAAAAGCCTGCCCACCGAAGACCCGCAAATCCTATTATTGCTCTAAATGCTTTGAAAGAGGTGATATCTTGAAATTTTATTTGCAACAAGGACATGGTATGCAACAATTGGATATCGAATTTGTTGAGAATAATCCAGATACAGGAGTTATCTTATCTCCCCGAAATTATAGGCCCGATCAAATTGAACGCCATGCTAATGAATTAAGAGAAAGAAACGCAAGCGTGTTGTTCGACCCACAATTTTATCAACCTAGAACTGAAAGAGAAAATATTCTAAATTATCCTTATTGGAAAGGAGTAGAGTTTGCTACAACCGATTTTGCTACAAATGGAGCAGAACAGTTATGTGAAGGAGTCATAACATACCAGATTGAGGTGTTACAAGTAAGTGAAGTAATACTTCCTGGTCGCTATTCAAATTCTGTTACAGAAGATTGGTTGAATATTCATTATGTTTTTGCTGAAACAGCAGAGTCAATGAATTTAGATGTCCCTGTATATTCAACAATTGCTTTAGGACCAGATGTTATAATGGATCGCCAATCTTTAGACCGACTTTTGAACGAACTCGTTAATTACCCAGTAGATGGTTTTTATCTTGTTGTGAAAAACCCAAGAAACTTTCTTGTTACTGAAGAAATATTTATTTACAATTTGTTAGACGGGCTTTTAAGTTTGGTTTTGTCAGGTAAAAAAATATTACTTGGATACTCAAATCAACAAGGATTAATATATGCAAGTGCAGGGGTAACAGGCTTAGCTTCAGGAAATTTTCGTAATGTAAGATCTTTTGATCCAGCCACCTTTGATGTTCAATATACGAGTGATAGACAAAGAAGAGTATGGTATTACGATGCCAATACTTTATCTGAATTTCGTCCTCAGTCACTTGGTTTAGCATATCAACGTGGATTATCAGGTAGCTTCGGTCCAGTTTGTCAATATTGTAGACCATTGTTAGAATCAACAAACCCTGCTACTGTACCTTGGGGAGAACCACTGGCTTTCCGGCATTATCTTACCGAGATTAATCGACAATGGTTAAGTTTTTCTACTATCCCATCTAATCAAAGAATAGACCATGCAATTAGCCTTGTAGATGCTGCAAACCAACGCTTGAAGAACCTTAGTGAGAGAGGTTTTCGTCTTGGTGAGAGGTCATTTATTGATGCAATTGAACCAACTTTAAATGCATTGACAGCATTTAAAGCAGATAGACAGAATGATTTAGAACTCCTTCGAGATATGTTGCTAGAATAATTATGTAAATTATCACTTCACGAGTGTTGATTATCCA
>NZ_JHUS01000082.1:0-2679 GCF_000691465.1 Geobacillus sp. CAMR5420 | reverse complement strand
CTCAACTAGCACCACGGGTTGATATTATTTTATTTGAGATTTAGGAGGGCTTTATGAAATTTCCTTTTATTGTTTATTCCAATTTATCGCCAAAACTAATTGAGAGATGGGAAAAATATTATAATAATCCGACAAACGAATATGAACGTAAAGTTGAAGAGGGTCTATGGCGTAGAACTCAAAATGAAGAAAATAAAGAAGAATCAGGATGGAAAAGCGATCTAGATGCTAGGAGAAGAATGCTGCACTATCGACATCATTATGATGTGATAACTGACAGCAATGGAAATAGGCATCTTGCATTAGTTAGCACCTATCTATGGCTACATTTATGTTTTCCTGAAGATGAGTTAGAAGATTATAAGAAATCTATATCAGTTGGTTTAGAAATGGGAGGATGGAATTTATTAAGTAGCTCTCCAAGGTTATCATTTTATGAGAAGGGAGATTTATTATTAAAAATCGAATTATTCAATCAAAAAGAGCAAGATATAAAATCAAGCAGAACATTCCCTGAATCGTACAGAATATTGGAAGCTACAATACATAATAAAGCATATACTATTGACCAAGAGTTTGAATCAAGACCTTGGGCTATTTTGGACTCAGGAATTCGTAAAAAAGATGTCAGAAGTGAAAAGTTTGAAGAAATATCGTATCAAAAAATTCTAGATTATCTACCTGCTCAGTTTGAAATAGGATGTGGTCCATCAATTGAGGCTGGAATTCCACCACTTCATTTCTTACATCATGTGTACTATGTAACTAATAAAAAAGATCATACTTTTATTTTAGGAAGTAAAGAAGATCGATTACTTTATGAAATATTATCCAATACAGAGGGAAAATATATTAATATGGTGGAAATGTATTTAAAATGCTTTATTTCAGAGCCAACTCCATTTTATAAAGGGTTGAAAATTTTGGAGGAAATGGGTTGTCTTGTTGGACCTATCATCACAAATAATTTTGATGGCTTGGTGACAAGAGTCGGATTAAAGGAAAAATATATTAGGCGTTTCGAAGAAACTCATATTATACCGGAGATAGATTTCCATCCTGATGCCAGATCATTAATAGTAGTAGGAAGTCACGCAGATAGAAGGAAAGTAAGAGCTGCTGCCAGAAAAAAGGGATTAAAAATTATTTATATAGACCCTGAAGGATATTCTGAAGATGAAGAATTTATTCCTTATCCATTAGAGTCATTGGAGGCAGACGATATTCTTATCAGAGAAAGCGCAAGTATAGCAATGGAAAATATAATTGCAGCAATTAAAGGAAAGAGGGCGCTTATTAATGTCTAAAGTTATTATTCAAAATATTAAGAGTAAAATAACCGCATTTTATCATGGAGAAACAATTGAACTAAATGAACGAGATAAAAGGGAAATTAATGAATATTGGGAAAAACTTATTAACGATGGACGTCCACTTATTAGGGGGGCTGTATTTACTATTTTAGATATTAGTAATAGTCATAATGAATTAAATATTAATTTATCATTAACTGACTATGCTCATTACATGTATACAATAAATAACCCAGGTAGATTAACGCGGGAATGTATGGTAGTCTTTACTTCGGCTTTAGTCGAAACAGTTGATGGTTATTTAGTCATTGGAGAAATGGGAAGTCACACATCTACACCTAGAAGATTACAGTGTCCAGGTGGAGGAATTGATAAAAGTGATATCAAAGGAAGAATTGTAGATTTCGAGGGTAATATTGTAAGTGAGCTAGCTGAGGAGCTTGGAATTGAGCAAGGAATCGACTATCACAAAGTGATTCCCAAATATATAAAAACCGGGGGAGATAATAATTTTGTAGCTATTATTTTCTATGTGAATATTTCCTTGACAAAAGATGAACTTCAAAGAAGATTCGAAATACTAAAATCTTCTAAACAAAGTGAATTTCAATCACTTCAGTTCATTGAAAAGAAAAAATGTGCTGATTTTTCTAAAATAAATAAAAAGCCTGTCGTTGATTATCTATATCCTTTACTCTATAAAGTACAAGAAGATGCTTCGAGAGAGGGATAGTATAATGAAAAATATATTAGTCTTAAATCGTATAAATTACAAACACTATCTAAGAGAGGGACAACCAATACTCAATCCAACCGAATATAAGGTCTTTTTCTTTACTAAAAAGGAAAAAATATATGATATTCCTAAAAATCATGTAGCAGAAATATATGCTACGGATATAAATAATGATGAAATATTATTTGAAATTGCTAACATAGTCCATAAGCATAATCCAATTAATCATGTGATATCGTTGTCAGAACGAACTATGTGTATTGCAGGTAAACTTCGAGATCTATTTGGTTGTCCAGGACTTTCCTATGAACAGACTTTAAAATTCCGAGATAAATATATAATGAAAAAGGCTTTGGTTGGATCGGGAATTAATTTACCAGCATTTCAAATTCCAACATGTATAGAGGATATAGTCAATTTTTTAAATATTTATGGTTCTATTATCTTAAAACCAAGATTAGGAATGGGATCGCAGAATACGTACAAATTAAATAATATTTCCGAAATCACGAGTGTTGATTATCCAAAATTAGACATACGCCTTCCATAAATTTGGGCATACTCAAACAAAGCAGCGGCCATCCCGGATTTCCAATCGAGAGGAAGCTGCCCAGAGAAAAAACGGCGAAC
>NZ_JHUS01000081.1:0-6118 GCF_000691465.1 Geobacillus sp. CAMR5420 | reverse complement strand
CACTGGGGTGAATAGTTACCTTTCACTTTTATCATACAGCCATTCTCTTTAAAATCATGTGTTTATTTTGTTAATAACACACTTTCATATCCATTCGGATTATTCGATTGCCACCGCCAAGCATCACGGCACATTTCTTCAATCCCTCTTGTAGCAACCCAACCTAACTCCTCTTTTGCTTTAGTCGGGTCGGCATAACAAATAGCTACATCGCCTGGACGACGAGCGACGATTTTGTACGGAATTTTGATGCCTGTTACTTTTTCAAATGCCGATACAAGCTCAAGAACGCTGTATCCCCGCCCTGTGCCAAGATTATACGCCTCTACTCCTGTTTTGTTCATTACTTTCTCCAATGCTTTCACATGTCCAATTGCTAAATCAACAACATGAATATAATCGCGAACCCCAGTACCATCTATTGTTGGGTAGTCATTGCCAAACACGCGAAGCTCTTTTAATTTTCCTACCGCTACTTGCGTAATATACGGCATTAAATTGTTCGGGATACCGTTTGGATCTTCCCCAATCCGACCGCTTGGATGGGCGCCAATCGGATTAAAATAACGTAAAAGGGCAATGCTCCAATCATTGTCGGACACATATAAATCACGCAAAATTTCCTCAATCATCAGCTTCGTTCGTCCATATGGGTTTGTTGCTTGAAGCGGGAAATCTTCAGAAATCGGTACACGCTCCGGGGTTCCGTATACTGCTGCTGAAGAACTGAACACCATTTTCTTCACACCGTATTTTTGCATCACTTCGCACAAAACTAGCGTACCAGTAATGTTATTATGATAATAACGAAGCGGAATCGCTACCGACTCCCCTACTGCTTTCAATCCAGCAAAATGGATCACCACATCAATAGGATGGTTTGAAAATACCGTTTCTAACTCATCTCGATTCAACAAATTGACTTGATAAAAATTAAACTCTTTTTCGGTAATCTCTCTCACACGCTTCAACGCCTCAGGCTTACTATTAGAAAAAGAGTCCACAACAACAATATCATATCCTGCATTTAACAACTCTACGCAAGTATGGCTGCCGATATAACCAGCACCACCGGTAACCAGAATCGCCATAAATGTTCCCCCGACGTCATATTTATAGATGTAATAATTCTCTTAGATATATAAGACTTGTTGGAAAACTTATAATTCATTAAAACACAAAAACCACCTTAGAGGTGGCTGCTTGTAGTTTCATCAATTTATTGAACGTGTACCTAATCAGATAAATCCAAAGCCCCTTTATAGTATATAGCTTTGAATGACAGCGTGTAAATTTGTACGTAATCATTAATAATTTTAAGTTTTTACTCTGACTTTCCAACCACATCAGTATTAACTAACAGGACTGCTCAAACTGTATGAGTGCTCTTTTTTACAAACTCTTTTCCTGCCGATCGATTCATAAATAATCCCTGCCTCTGAGGCACTTTCCAAGCTATAACAATTCCTTCCATCTATAACTAATGGATTTTTCATTAGTTTAGAATATTTTTTTATGTCAAATTGCTTAATTTCCGGCCATTCTGTAAAAATAAAACAAATATCTGCGTTAGTTATCGCTTCTTCGATTGATTGACAGTATATTATTTCTTCCGGAAAATTTTTTCTTAAATTATCCATCCCAACAGGATCCCACACCCTTACATTAGCCCCATCTTCCAATAGAATAGGGATATTTACGAGTGAAGGAGCGTCTCTTAAATCGTCTGTTCCTGGTTTAAAAGTAACACCTAATACAGCAACATTAAGGCCTCTAAAACTATCAAAATATCTTCTTGCTTTTTTGATTAATTTTAGTTTTTGGTTTTCATTTACTTCGATTGTTGCTTTAATAGTTTTAAGCTCATAATCGTTAAAGTTAGCAAGCCAATGTAAAGCCTTCGTATCTTTTGGAAAGCATGATCCACCATAACCAATACCAGCATTTAAAAATCGGTCTCCTATTCTAGGATCCATTCCCATACCTTTGGCAACGTCTTCTATATTTGCGCCAACTATCTCACATAAATTAGCAATTTCATTAATGTATGATATTTTCAAAGCCAGAAAATTATTAGATGCATATTTAATCATTTCAGCACTTCTTCGATCAGTAATTACATAGGGTATATTAAACGGATCATACATTTCCCTCATTACTTTCTCAGCATTTCTAGATTTAACACCTAATACGATTCTTGTTGCATAAAGTGTATCTTTAACAGCTGTTCCTTGAGATAAAAACTCCGGATTGGAAACAACCTCTATACTTACATTATTTCTAACATTGTCTCTTATTAGTCTTTCGATTTTATCATTAGTACCTACTGGAACTGTAGATTTAACAGCTACTATACAGTCTTGTTCCGCAGTTTCTGCAATTTGTTTAGCAACTTCATAGACATATTCTAAATTAGCTGAGCCATCTTGCTTTTCTGGCGTACCTACAGCAATAATGATAACGTCTGACAATCTATAAGCATCCATATAGTCAGCGGTATATGTTAACCTATCCCTATTTTTATGCATTAACTCTTCTAATCCTGGTTCATATATTGGAGATTTTCCTTGCTTTAGTAAATCAATTTTTTGTAAATTTATATCAACACACGTTACATCATGACCTTTTTCTGCAAGACATACGGCAGTTACTAACCCTACATATCCTGTTCCTGCTACTGCAATTTTCATTTTTTTATCACATCCCTAGCAACTTTTTTATAGTACGTTTCATACCAATTAGAAAATAATCATATCTTGTACCAAATTGGTCTCTAAACGCCTTTAGTATTCTTTCATCTAAATGTGGTTTATCAAATCGACATTTTTGAGAACTATTATTTAGCACAACATCATATTTTGAAGTAATACCACTATGCGTACCTGACCCGTCTAGTCCAATATTTTTTATTCTTGATACAACAGGATAAACCGTTAACATACCTAGCTTATACTGTGTATAGCACCATCTAATCGCCCAAGAATCTATTTTACCTTCCATCTGTAAATCAAGCATATTAGCCATGTCTCTTCCGCCACGGTTAAACATTTTTCTTGCTCTTTTATCGTTTTTAAATTGATTATAATCTGATACATCCCAGTCTACTTTTTCCCATCTATCTTTCCAAGTTGCCCATCCCCAACTGCATCCACGATAGGATAAATAGACATCGCTTTTATAATCTTTTGGAATATCTATATTGAACGTATACCCACTAATGGACCAAATATCATAATCTTTTTCATAAAAATTTAAAGCGTCATTCATGTACTGAAGGAAATCTCGAGAGGATACCAAATCATCTTCTAAGACTATCACTCTACCATATTTATCAATAATCTCACTTACTCCTGAAATAACTGAATTCGCTAATCCTTTATTTGATTGTGATTTAATTATTTTAATAGACTTGAACAGATTCTTTTGAGGCAACGAGTCTATATATTCTCTAACCATCCTCACTTTATCGACAGTTTTTTCACCTTTTGCAGCATCAGAATAGATAAATACTTCCGTCTCTTTAGCGAGATAATTTTGCGCAAGTGCTTCAATAGTTCTTTTAGTATGTTCCGGTCTGGCATATACAAAAATCACTACAGGTGCTAACAACCTCATTCCTCCTGGATAAATATTATTATTTTTTATGTTTGTAGATGGTGTTGCAAAACTAGAGTAAAAACTCGAAGTTATGCATAAGGATGCAGCATAACACATGCAGTAAATATCGATGAAATCCATACCATCGGGGTTGTTCCACCCCATCACTCTTTAACTCGTTAAATACCCGCTCAATCCCGCGGCGAAGCCCAAACAGCCATTGGCCAAATCTCGTTTTCAACAAGACAGGAAGAACCCGGCCATAGGCATCTTTCCGTTCCTCGCTATGCGGCGGTTGATGGGAGAAATGAATAGGATTCCTGCTTGTTCGGCTGTTTGTCGAACCTTTTCGCTGTCATACGCGGCATCCCCTAACACGAACTCAATCTCCCATTGCCCTAAAGAAGTGAGCAATGCTGGTGCCACTGCCGCATCATTGAGATTCGCTGTAGTCAACACATGAGATAAAATGATTCCCTCGGCAGTGGTGCAGAGATGGAGTTTATATCCTTTAAACCAGTGGTATCGGGTGGACACTCCCTACTTTGCCTGTGAATCGTAAAAACTGCTTCGAAGGGCCGTGCTGTCGATCAGCACGATTTGGGGATACCGTACTTCTAGATCTTTGAGCAGCTGTGCATGGAAGACGGGAAATCCCTGTTCCCTAAACCACTTCGCCGCGCGGGAAAATGTAGACAGATGAGGAACTTCACTAAGCCCGCAAGCCCGTTGGAAACAGCGAAAACGCTGCAGTATACGTACTAACTTTCGCAAGGAATCAATAGCAAAATAAGTTTTCAAAAAGAAACATTTCAACAATGATTTTTTCGACACTGGCGGCCTTCCTGTCACATACGGTGTTTCCGGCAACGACAGCGAGTCGATATATCGAAATAATGCTTCTAAAATTGGATCGATTTCATAAGACCATGCATGTTCACTGTTCAAATTGGAAATCATGATAGTGTCCACCCCTTGGTAGTTGGTTTTGGTCACTGTATATGATTTCCAAGGTGGTGGATTTTTTATGTGCATTTATGCATTCGTTATGCGTTTTGCAACACGTTCTTTGTATTGAAAAATTGATTTTGGTGAAAATGATTTTAAGATCATAATTGACGAAATTCTAGTTTTTTTGAATAATGCTAATGCAATGATATTGGCTGAAAATTGTGCAACCAAAGTAGCCAACGCTGCCCCAAAACCGCCGTAAATTGGTATCATTAAATAATTCAATGCTATGTTCACTATTAATCCAACAAACGTATATAATAGTGTGTAACTCTGTAAACCTTCAGATATTAACCATATGCTTCTTGCTGATCCTAACATAGCAAAAGTCCCAGCCCAAACACTTACTGATAAAATACTAGCTGCTTTTAAATAATCAGCACCATAGAGAAGTAATACAATAGGCTTTGAGAATATTAAAATAGCTATACCGAATCCTATACCTAACCACGCAACTATAGTATATAGAAGCTGAATAGATTGAAGATATTTATCTTCACTTATATTCTTGTTGTTCATAATTACAGGTCTAAATGATGTTATAATCGCCATCGGAACAAAATACCACATCTCTGCAATTCTAACAGCTGCCGAATAAACTCCGACTTCCGTTTTTGTCGGCATCATTGCTCCCAACATGACTTGGTCAATTCTCATATATAAAGTAACCATCAGACCTGATAGTATTAAATACCAGCTCTGCGATAAAATATATTTTGCATAACGGAAGCTAAACTTCCAAGGAGTAATTTCTTCTCTAACTTTAAAATATGCTACCATTAGTGCTCCGCTAATAATAGCAGCATCTAATGTATAGATAACGGCATATTGTACCAAAGATCCTTTGATAAAAACTAAAAACACCTTCAACAAAGCTGTAATAACATATACACCTATACGGATAATGGAAGATATCTTTGCCTTTTGATAAGCTTGTATCCAATATTCTATTACTTCGAAAGATTTCATAACCATTGTAAGGGACATTAGCAACACTAAAATATGCAAATCATCATCATTTGGAGCTATCAATCTTATTGATAGATAGGTTAATATTGTTAATATAGTCCCACCAATTACCCTAAGAAATAAACTTGTACAAAGAATTACTCCTTCGCTGTATTTTTTATCTACTATCGACTTTACCGTTAATGTTTCCAATCCTAAAGTAGAGATCGCTGTAAATAAAGACACAAACGCTAACGCATAATTAAACTTGCCAAAACTTTCTGGTCCAAAGTAACGGGCCACAATTGCGGTAACCACGACTCCTACGATCATAGTAAAAATTTTATCGCTAACCATCCAGCTGAAATTTTTAATTATTTTCGTGGCTACCTCACTCTTTATGACATACTTCATTGTTTTAATATATTGTTCTTTTGTACTCAATTTGAAATCCCTCGATCTATATTTTAGAGACTTTATAAAAATCTGGAATTCCATTTTTTACGTCATATTTTCTTTTAAAAGATTTTATATTTCAGTTACTATATAAGTTGAATTAAAG
>NZ_JHUS01000080.1:0-1939 GCF_000691465.1 Geobacillus sp. CAMR5420 | reverse complement strand
CGACCAGCGATGGTAAAAAAAGGATTGCCATCGCTCGTTGTGTTGGTCAAAAAGTTATTCTGAAAAACTAAATAAAAAATCCTTTGTTTTGACCTTGTTAGGGTGCGAAATGTGAGTTACAAGGTGTTAGCTACAGTCTATATTACTCAAAATCCATAGCAAAATAATCAGATTCATTAATCGGAGGATTTTATATGATAGCAAAAACAATAGAAGAATTGGATAAAATTCGGGAAGAATGTCGTAAAATAGTAAATAAACGTGCTTCCATCTCTGCAATGGCTGCAGCAATCCCTATTCCAGGCATCGATATCGGTGCGGATGTTGCGATTATGATGGAACTATTGAATGATATCAATCGAAAATTTGGTGTGTCGAAAGAGCAAATTGATCAATTGGATACTAAATCTAAAGAACTCATTTTAATTATAGCTACATCCCTTGGAAATGAGCTAATCGGGAAAACTATTGGAAAGAAAATGGTTATGAATTTGTTGAAAAAAGCCGCATCACGAGTTGCTACTAAACAGACCAGCAAACTTATTCCGGTTATTGGGATTGGTATATCGGCAAGTATTAGTTTTGCCACTATGAAGTATTTAGGCAATTCACATATTGAAGAATGCTACCAGATAGTAAAGCGCTATATTGAACAACAACAGCAATAATCAATTTTTTACCTACCCTTTTTCGCACCGATCTTCTCAGCTGGCTGCCTCCTTGCCTTTGGCAATCCGGCTGGAGCATATTTAAAGGGGGTTCAATTTTAGGATCCCCACCTGTTTTTTATCTCACTTCATCCAGCGTTAAAATAAAAGATCAGTTTGCTTTAAGAAAAAATGTAAAACCATCAGACTTTTTCGATATATGAAACCGTCCCCGCATGGTGACGGTTTATTTTATTTGTAGCTGGCGAACCTAATATTGGTGATGTTGTTATGGTTGATTACATTGTATTTTTTGGGCTTCTTGGTTTGAGCATCGTGTTGTTTATCCTTCATCAGATTCGATTAAAGAAAAATCCGTTACCGGCACCACACATCGATTATGAATATGTGAAATGCGAAAGCCCTATCGAGCGGCGATTGTATGAGGCGTTAAAAATCAGCGGGTATTATGTGAAAACACAATATGTCGTTCCTCCCGCTCGTTATCGAATTGATATTGCCTTACCTCAATATAAAATTGCTATCGAATGCGATGGGAAGGCTTATCATTCTACACTGGAACAAAAAGCAAGGGACAGACAAAAGGATGCTTATTTGAGAAGCAAGGGATGGAAAGTGCTGCGATTCAGCGGCAGCATGATTAACGGGAGTTTGGTTGACGTTATTAAGCAAATAGAGGAAGAGATAAACACTTAACGCTACATGCCTGCCAACATAAAGAGGGAATAGTTAACCTTTGTTTTATTTTATCGACCAAAGGGAGAGCTTATATGGCAGGATACAAAAGGGATGAACTTTATCGCGAGGTCGGAAAATATAAAGCCTGAATCGACGTATACATAACCGCTCAGGGTTATGAAGCGACAGCGGTATTTCTTGATAATCCCGGTACCCAACCGCTAATCAAATTCATTGATCGCAGCAAAGACAAAGCAATTGCCTTGGCTTGACAAAATGGATTTCAGACGAACGTCTGAAACCCATTTAGAAAATTCTTGTTTTGACCTGCCTATGTAATCAAGTATATAACTGTAGATGAGCATTTTTCATTACAATAATTTCCATGGTTAGAGAGACAAACAGGGTACCCCTTACGCGATACGGAGCTGTTTTTTGATCACATCAATGGGAATATCTTGCTTTGCAGCGTCATAAATGAACTCGACGACGCTGTGGTCTTTTCGCGACCGAAGAAGCTCCAGCCCGGTGGAGAGGTTTTGTCGGGATTCGGCGATGCTGTACACGCAGGCCAACAGCACCACGGCGTCATA
>NZ_JHUS01000079.1:0-3804 GCF_000691465.1 Geobacillus sp. CAMR5420 | reverse complement strand
TCAAAACTGTCGAACTCGGGAGCCACATGCAGTTTCTTTTTTGCCATTTCCGCGCGAAACTCGAGCCAATCCTCCAATTCCGCCAGCAGAATGTTCGAGATTGGCACGGTTCGGACCTTCATCCCTTTTCCCACGATTCGAATTCGTTTCATCTCTAAATCTAAGTCCGTTAATTTTAAATTGGATAACTCTTTGGCTTTTTCACATGCATCCACTCCTCGTGTCATTACTGTAGATAAAAATCCAGCTTATCCAGTAGCAATGGAAGAGTTAAAAGAAGAAAAAAGGTGCCTGAAGGCATCCAAATAAGACAATTGAAATATCTTAACAACATCGTGGAACAGGATCATCGATTCATGAAGAGACGAGTCCTTCCTATGTTAGGGTTCAAGTCTTTTGACATAGCTACATCCATTCTTTCGGGAATAGAAGCTATGCATATGATCAAAAAAAGAACAGATTGATTTACGGGATCAGTCTGTCCAAAATCAGAAAGAATTCATCCATCAATTGTTTGGGATTGCAGCATAAGATTGATTCCGCTAGGAATATACGCGCTTTATTCTCTTTTTTTATCTTTGCACCAAAACCAGCTAATGCACCTTGCACTTGAAACAAATGATAAAGAATGGTTTGAGGAACTTGCAAAGGAAAAGACTCGACTTGAAAAACTCGAGGAAGAAGCTAGGAAAGAGTTAGACTGGACAGGAACAAATTAATGAAAATGCTATTGGTTTAAATTTTCGGGAGTGAATGATATAATATTTAGAAAAGTTAAAGGTAGGGATATTTATGCAACAACACTATGTTCCTCCGGTATACGGTTCAAATAGCTTTAATTGTCCGAACTGTTTTGCGTTTTCTCAACAAAATTGGTATGAAGTAAGATTTGATGACCGAAAAGGAGACTACTTTCTAGAAGACGAGTTAACACCTTCTCCTTTCCCAGATTTAGGGATGAATGGTTTTATGATTAATAATCTTTTAGCTATAAGTTTATGTTATCAATGTGGTGAAGTTGCTCTTTGGATTAAAGGTGAAATGGTTTATCCCCGTTCTTCTATGGTACCGTTACCAAATCCAGATATGCCAGAAGATGTGGAAAAAATTTATAATGAAGCAAGAGAGGTTAGCTTTTTATCACCTAGAGCTTCAGCTGCCCTTTTGAGATTAGCTTTAGAAATGTTGCTACCGCAAGTAGGTGCAAAAAAAGCCCAACTATTGAACATTGATGATACACAGTTAATAGAAAATAGTATTGTAGAGCATTTACCAAGAGTACCTATTTTAATAGATCCCGAAACAGGTGCTGTAATTTGTGATGTTTTAGCTATATCTGAGTATTTGGAAGAAAATTTCAAGGATTATCCTAGCCTTTTGAGTGATGATATCGTAAAGAGAAGTGATATTCGAGTTTTTAGTAGTCATATTCATGCTGATTTATTACCATTAATGAGTGGAATGTCTTATGCTAACTCATTTAGAAAAAATAATCAAAAAGAAATACCTAATGATGCTTTAGAACAGTTAAAAGAGACTTTGGAATTATTAGAGAATACTTTGGCCCGAAAAAAAGCAAAAGGTTGGACAGGGGAATTTTTATTTGGAGACTTCTCTTTAGCTGATGCAATGTTTGCACCAATTGCTCAACAAATTCGAGGATGGAATATAAAAGTTACAAATAACGAAGTCAACAACTATTTAGATTCATTGCTTAATAGGGAATCCATAAAATTATATTTAGAGGAAGCGAAACAACCATATAAATTACTGGAAGAAGCAAAAGAAAATTCTCCTACTTGGATTGCAAGACACTATAGAATTTGGGAAGAAATAAGGATGATTCATAATTGTGAAAACGATGTATATCATATTTTAGAAGATGATGTGGGTTTATTATTCTTTAATTTGGCATTTAAAGGATATTCTAAAGAAGAGATAGCAAAAACTGTTTTAAATGAGTACGATGTCGATGAAAAAACGATATTGAAAGATATAGAAGATTTCTTCAATAAGATACATCCGAACAGAGTTGTAGAAAATAGCTTAATTGATGTTTTGTAGCGAGGTTTTTAACAATGAAAAATTTATTAAAAAATTTCCAAATAGGAATCGCAGAAATATTAAGACTTCTATCTACAGAAATATTAATGATTTTAATTCCTATTTTAGGTATCAATATATTAAATTTAAATAACTCATCTATTGGTTTTGCTATTTCTTTATCATCAATTGGATTTTTGATATTTGGTTATATAGCAGGTTTAATAGCCGATTCGTGGAACAGAAAATATATGATGGTAACTCTTCTACTTATTAAATCTCTTCTATTTGGTATGTTTGCATATTTAGCATTATCTTCAAATTTAACTAAGTTAAATTATTTTTTAATAATTTTTTTAATAGGACTAGTCATAGTAATTATAGAAACTACTTTAACAGCATGGATTCCTGATATTTATAGTAAGGATGAATTGGCAGGAATTAACAGCTTACTCCAATTTTCTAGATCTAGTGCCAATTTATTAGGTCCAGCATTAGGTGGAGTAGTTATAGGGATTTTTGGAGAAGAGTTGACAATGACATTTATTTCATGCTCATTATTAATAAGCTCGATTCTAATGTTAGGTATTAAAAATTCAAATAAGGTGACAGTAGAACGCACAAGAAAAATAAACATTATAAAGAATATAAAATATATCTTAAAAAACAATATCTTAAAGTCCATAGTTCTTACTACCAGTACTATTAATTTTTCAATGTCAATGTACGGAGCAATTGTTATCATTTTTTTAATTAAGGATTTGAAGCTTAGTGAATCTTTAACTGGCATAATTTTGTCCTTAGGAGGAGTCGGAGCATTATTAGGGTCTTTTATTACCCCAAGATTGATAAAAAAATTTGATGTGCTGTCAGTTATGATTTTTGGTCCCATCATACCGAGTTTTGGTCTGCTTTTTATGGGATTTTCTTATGGAAAAGCAGGAATATTTGTTTTTATAACAGGTATAATTTTCTGTTATGCTGCGAGGAGTATAGGTAGTATTGCGAGAATGACGGTTCAACAAATTATACTCCCTTCTCATATAAGGGGGGAAATAAGTGGTGTAATGATGATGATAACATGGGGGATGATACCCGGTATGGGGATGATACCCCTTGGTTCAATGGTTGGAGGTTTAGTGAGTGATATATTAGGGTTGAGAACTGTCTTGATTTTAGCAGGGATACTCTTAATATTTTCAAACTTTTGGATGATAAATTCCGATATAAGAAAGTACAGAAACATACTATCCGATGATCAAGTAGTTTTGTAAGAGAAAAAAATGATTGCTTACTGTCAACAACGATTTAAAATTGGCTCTTAAGTTCTTTTGGTGAAAAAGTCAAGATACTTGAGAATGAGAAGCTAAAAAATTCGAATTGCACACTAATTTTCCCAATTAGCTCCCTCTATCACCAAGATTGCATAAGAGCCATTTTATCACCGTTGATTACAGCTATCTGAAACCGGTAAGCCTGGAACAGCCGAATACACTGTTATGTATGACTATAAAGGCGAAAGTGAACTAGGTACTAACGCGAGCTTTATGTTCCAATGTGGAAAATTAATTAATAAACGAATGCAGCCTACTCGTTTTGAGTAGGCTCTTTTTTGTTCATCATAAAAAAGAAGGCGGAGTAAGACTCCGGCCTTCTTAACTCACATTTCGCACCCTAACAACTCACATTTCGCACCCTAACAAGGTCAAGACAAAGGATTTTTTATTTAGTTTTTCAGAATAACTTTTTGACCAACACAAC
>NZ_JHUS01000078.1:0-16853 GCF_000691465.1 Geobacillus sp. CAMR5420 | reverse complement strand
TTTTATTTTGCAATAAACACCCAAAATGCGAGTGCGTTTTGGATCAACCCTTTGTTTCGCACAATCTATGAAGGCAAGAAGTCCGTCGCCATTAGCGCCCGACCCATTCGATAAACCGCCCGATCACTTGATCCAAAAATTCCACCGTCGCAGCATCAACGAGATTTCCCGCTTCGTCGAATTTTTGGCTTGCAACATTCACCAGCACCTCGTTCCCGGCCGGCGGCAACACTTTCGCAGCCAGCCCCGGGCTTTGCAAGATTTGGCGCAAATGAAGCTGGGCTCGGATTGTTCCCATCATCCCTGTCGATACTCCGACAATCATCACGGGTTTATTGACCAACACTTTGTCCACACGCGACAGCCAATCTAGCGCGTTTTTCAGCACGCCGGGAACGGACCAATTGTACTCCGGTGTCACGATCAAAACCCCGTCCGCATCCGCCACTTGCCGCTTGAATGCCGCCACGACTTCGGGCGGATCGAGTTCATCGTCTTGATTGTAATGCGGCAGAGCGCCGATATCGGCAATGTCCAATTGGAATTTGTCTTTGTACCGTTCTCGCATAAACTCCGCTAATTTCCGGTTATATGAGTCTTTTCGCAAGCTTCCGACAAGAGCCACAATGTTCATCATTTTCGTCCTCCTTCAAATGGGGTTGATGGTCAATTTCCCCCGCAGCGCAAGGCGAGCGCGCATTCCCTTACTATTTTGCCATTCGATTCCATCAGCTGCCTTTTGCTTCAAATTCCCCTTGCGGTCATTCCCATTATAACTCTTCCCCGTTCGTCGCGATGACGTTTTGATACCAATCAAACGACTTTTTCTTTCTCCGCTCGAGCGTGCCGCTGCCGTCATCGTGTTTATCGACGTAAATCAACCCGTACCGTTTTGAAAACTCGCCGGTCGAGGCGCTCACGAGGTCAATGCAGCCCCATACGAGATAGCCAATCAATTCGACGCCATCGGCGATCGCTTCACGCGCTGCTTCGATATGACGGCGCAAATAGTCAATGCGGTAATCGTCGTGAATCGAGCCGTCTTCTTCCACTTTGTCATGCGCCCCAAGCCCGTTTTCCACAATAAAAAGCGGTACGCGATACCGATCGTACAACCGGTTTAAAATGATGCGCAGCCCTATAGGGTCGATCTCCCAGCCCCAGTCGCTCGCTTTAAGGAACGGGTTTTTCACCCCATCAAATACGCTGCCGGGGATGAGCTCATCATCCATCTTGTCTTTTTTCTGGGTGACGGACATATAGTAGCTTAAACCGATATAGTCGACCGTATGCTTCTTGATCAGTTCCAAATCCCCGTCGCGAATATCGAGTTTCACCCCGCGCTCGTCGAACACGCGTTTCATAAAGGATGGATACTCGCCGCGCACTTGAACGTCGGCGCAAAAGAAATTCAACAGCCGCTCCTCTTCAAGTGCATGCATGACGTTTTCTGGATTGCAGTCGTACGGGTACACGGGGGCGGCGAGAATCATGCAGCCGATTTTTGCGTCCGGAATGATCTCGCGGCACGCCTTCACCGCCAGGCTGCTGGCGACAAATTGATGATGGAACGCTTGAAACAACTCTTGATATTTCGTCTCTTCGCTTTCCGGCACAAATCCCATGCTCATGAGCGGAAAATGGAGCGCACCGTTTATTTCGTTAAACGTCAGCCAATATTTCACTTTATCTTTATAACGCTGGAAAATCACCTTGGCGTAACGTTCAAACAACGTTACCAGTTCGCGGCTCCGCCAGCCACCGTATTCTTTGGCCAAATGGAGCGGCATTTCATAATGGGAAATCGTCACCACCGGCTCAATCCCGTATTTATGTAACTCATCGAACACCCGATCATAGAAGGCAAGCCCTTCTTCATTTGGCTCAAGCTCGGTGCCGTTCGGGAAGATGCGCGTCCAGGCGATCGATAGGCGGAACGCTTTAAATCCCATCTCAGCAAACAGGGCTATATCCTCTTTATACCGGTGGTAAAAGTCGATCGCTTCATGGTTCGGGTATGTGTACTTCTCCTTATCAATGGCAAACTGCAACCCTTTTTCCCTAAGCAGTTGTTGCCTCATCTTTCCTCCCGGAAGCACATCGGCAATGCTTACCCCTTTGTTTCCTTCGCCAAATCCTCCTTCGATCTGGTTGGCCGCCGTCGCTCCTCCCCATAAAAAGTTGGTGGGAAACGCCTCGTTCGTTGTAACCACTAGTCAGTCCCTCCTGTGCAAGTATGCCTCCCCACTAGCTTACCACAAACGCCGCTCCGCCTACACCGACGAATGCTTCGTTCCGCTGTTTCTTCTCCCCCATAAAAAACCACCCTTACAACGGGTGGTTGACATCGGAAGAAACACGAATCGTTTGCCTTTTCGTCAACTCCACATCGACCGTTAACAGCTCTTTTTTCTCCCAACTGACGAAACGGTCTTCCCATAACACGTGGCAAGAGTGATCATTCATTTCAAGCACGATTCCCCTCGCCCACACCGTCCCCGACCACTTTCGGCATCGAGTGGTAGCCGCCTTCCGGGATCAAATGCGCCAAGTACTCGACCGGCTCGCTCCCTTGGAGATACGGCCGGATCATCGGATGGTTTTTGACATATTCGAGCAGCTCGTACGGTTTGATTTTATGTTTGATCAGCCCGGAAAGCAGCGTGCCGACGCCGATGCTTAAGGTGTCTTTATTGGTGTATAAAAATCCGGTTCCTAATATGCCTTTTGTTGCATCGCCGAGCAGCTCGATCGTGCATCCTTGCTCCGGATCAAGGTTGAAACGTTCTTCGATCACTTTTTTATCGAGCTTGACAATGTCCATCACTGCGAGCGCGACTTCATCCGGCCGCCATTCGCGGTGAAACCCGAGCTGTTTCGCCAAAAGCGAGTTCACGCCGTCCGCCAGCACGACGACATCGGCATACACCTCGCCGTCCGGGCGGTCGGTGCGGACACCGACGACGCGGCCTTTTTCAACGATGCATTCGAGTGCCACCGTTTCACAAACGAGCAACGCCCCTTGTTCGACTGCTTTCTCGGCAAACCATTGGTCAAACTTCGCCCGCAAAACGGTAAAGTTGTTGTACGGCTCGCGCCCCACTCCAATCCTTTATAGCTGAACGTCACCGCCGACTCTTTATCCATCAGCATAAACCGCTGCTCAACGATCGGCCGCTCGAGCGGGGCCTCTTTATAAAACTCCGGAATAATGCCTTCCATCATTTTTCGATAGAGCACGCCGCCCATGACGTTTTTCGATCCTGGATATTCGCCGCGCTCAAGCAATAATACGTTGACCCCGGCTTTGGCAAGCTCATAGGCGCACGCCGTTCCGGCCGGCCCCGCTCCGACGACGATAGATACAATCAAATTTTTCAGGCATGGCGGATTTCCTCCTCGATATCAAGAATCGTCGTATCCGCCGTCAGTCCGGTCGGCAAATCAGTGGCAATGGCGCTCGCCAAGTCTTTCCCTGTCGGCGTCGCCCCGTACAGCAGCACTTCCGGTTTATACTTTTGACAACAGTCAAGCAAAGCGCGCATATACGACTCGGTCCGGTAATGGGCAAAAATCGGATCGTCGTATACATAAACGACATCCGCCCCATAGGCAAACAACGTCGGCGCAAGCGGTTTGACACCACTTCCAATCAGCACTCCGCCAAGCTCGGTGCCGCGTTTATCCGCCAGCGTCCGCCCGGCTCCAAGCAACTCCAAGGAAACAGGGGTCACCTTCCTCTGATAGAAACAAGCATTCCTATTATATAGATAATAAAAATGATATTAATATTGTTTTAACACTCAACTAACGCGATCCAATCAAAGATAAAACACTTTTTTCAAAAAAAATATACTCAATCACTCGCCGCCAGTGAACAAAACGAACGGCCGCTCCCTCCATATGGAAAGAAGCAGCCGTTCAAGGGGGAGTTCGCACCCGTTTCAAGAATGCACCCACGGTTACTTATGCGCCGCAGCCGGACGGTGCGGATGATTCGGGCGATGCATGCTGCCCATCCGCTCACGGAGATACGGCAATACCCAACGGTCCAAACCGTAGCGGCCCGCGTTCGCTCCAGCGACGAGAATGAACACCGTCAGCAGCACCATTTGCGGGTTCGTGCTCGTCGTGCCCGAGAACATGAAGGCGAAGTTCATGACTGCTCCCATGAGGGCGGCGAATGTCGTAAACAATCCGAGAATAAGTGCGATCCCAACGAGAAATTCGCCCCATGGCACGAGGAAGTTGAATAATCCGACATTCGGCAGCGCTACGTTTTCGATAAACGCCGCCCACCAGCTTTGCACGGCCGGGTGTTCGCCCGTGGCCTTCGCCAATGCTCCTTTTAAAAATCCGGTGGCGTCAAACCCTTGTGTGATTTTTTCCCATCCCGCCACCATCCACTCATATCCTAAATACAGCCTCAATACTACCATCAACGCTGACGCTGTAACGTGTTCGCGCAGCCATTTTACTACCATTGTATGTCTCCCCTCTCATTTTGGAAGATGTTCCTTACACTTTTATCATACTCCTTTTTCAGACAAACGAAATAAGTTTGTTCACCATTTCACAATATATTCAAAAAACTATGGCAAAATGGTGAAAAGGCATGTACGGCGGCAACGATTATGAAGAGAAATGAAGGGAAAAAGATGGCCTGAGTTCGACCCGAGTTCGACAGTCACTAGGCAACGTCCCTTGATACAAAAGGGGATCGGAGGCATTTGGGCATACCTTGAGCGTGTATCTAGGCGCGAGGATGGATGCCTAGGATCTTCGGCGGAGGCTCCAGCCTAGAGCCGCAAAGAGTTGCGCTTGCTTGGACGTCAGCTCGGTTCGTTGAGAAAGGTCTCCGTTTTTAAAAGAATAAATGAATAAATCGTGTGCCTGTGAAATTCGAAGTTTTTTCTAGGATCCGCACCACGAAGTGCTTGATATAACAGCATTTTGATCATTTCCATTTGCCTAAAATGGCCTCAAAACTGTCGAACTCGGGTTATATTTGTTAAAAATTACAAAAAATAAGCCGAGCCACCTGTTCCCTCAAAACGCCACCATGATCATGGACCAATCACGACGCCGCAACTCAAGCCAACCATCCATTAACAGAGAAAAATCTTATTCAAAACGTCCTTTTCTTTTCCCTGCTTCACGTCGTATAATCAAAAAAGAGGAGGTGAACAAGCATGGAGCGCGATACGGTGGTGAAAGAAGTGGTCGAGGCGCTGAAAATATTTTCCCGCGACATCCGCACCCAAATTGACGAAATGGGAAGTCAGCTGAGAGCGGAAATCCAAGACACCGCCAACCAGTTGAGAGCAGAAATCCAAGAAACGGCTAACCAACTGAGAGCGGAAATGCAAGAAACGGCCAACCAGCTGAGAGCGGAGATGCAGCAATTTCGCGCCGAGGTGAACGAGCGGTTCGACCGACTCGAACAAAAATTCGCTGGCTTGCGCGTGGAGCTGACCGAAACGCAAGAAACCGTCCATTTCCTCGCGTCCAAAACCATCCAACACGAGAAAAAACTCCACCATTTGGCCAAGCAGCTTGAAACCATTCGCTAGTTTTCCTTCATCCGAAAGCCGCGTTTGACTGCAAGTCAAGCGCGGTTTTGACTTTTGCATCTCGGCTTCTTCGATCCCGGATCAAATCCCCTCCTGCCCGGCCGCGCACGAAGACGGAAGAGAAGCTGGCGATTTATCCGTTATCATGAACACAATGGTTTCCAATACGCAGCCAAAACTCTGCCCCCGGACAAAACGCCCAAAACAGAGAATGCGCGCCGATAAAGTATGATGGGGCTTTTGCGTGCATAATTGATGCTCCTTTTGACGCACAATATAAATTACAAAAGAATCCTTTTCATGATTTGAGGGAGGAATCATCCATGTCGTTTCTTTGGAGCTTAATCGTCGGGGGCGTCATCGGTTGGCTGGGAGGTCTTCTGACGGGCCGCGATATTCCAGGAGGAATCATTGGCAACATTATTGCTGGGTTTATCGGAGCCTGGCTTGGAACGGCGCTCTTTGGCAACTGGGGGCCGACCATCGGCGGATTTGACATCATCCCCGCGCTGATCGGTTCCGTTATCCTCATTTTGCTTGCAAGTTTTGTCATTCGCAGATGGCACAGGACGGCGTGATTCCAAAAACCTTAGGGTCGCAATGGATTCCGCTTATGCAAGACTCAGAGCGCAATCTTCCATCTCCAAATTCATGCTCACACATGAAGGAACCGGGCTCTTCTCAGCCCGGTTTTTAAAGTTCGTTACTTAGTTCGATATAATTGAAAATCATCCAGCGTTCCCCAAGCGCCGCCATTTGCCTTGATGCTCACTCCGATCGTCACGGTTCCGTCACCAATATAAATATCATGAATCTCAGGATGACTCCAATTCAACCAACCATTCACCCTGGCAGCCGCTCGATACTCTTTACCTCCTGTTTTCGCATACAAGTATATTTCTGCATCGGAGGCATCTCCTCCTTGCAAAAACATCGATAAATCATAATATCCGGGCTCCAATCCCGTGATCGTCTGTTCTACTTGGAAATCAACAGCCTCACTCGAATAGAAGTGAAGGGAATAGTTTCCCGATTTCGCATCCGCAGCTTTCTCCAAATAATCCGTATGTGGAGAGGTGCCGTTTCGATAAATGATGGTCCACATCGTTCTGTCTTGATCCTCGAAGCTCGGATTGACTACATAGTTCTTCGGCGTAATGTCAAGATAGGCTTTTACCGTCTCTCCACCCTCCACTATACCTTGAATCACATGTGTTCCGATGCCAATTCTCAGCGCTTGATCCAACTCGTCCTGATTCCATTTCACAGAAACAGAGCGTTGGCTCCCATCATTATAAGTAGCTGTTACCGTATCAGGCAACTCAACCGGTTCACCAACTATAGCGCGAATATATATGTCTTTGATTTCATCGATTTTCAAAGGAGCTACAGCTCCTGTGTTTACATATTTAAACACATATAATGATGGTAAAGGTCGGCCATTAAAATCGAACAGCGCTTGATTATCTACAGCACTCCCCCCGTGCCATATCGCCGCATCAGGATCATATTCAGCAGCAAAACTAGACGCCCAACCAGATCCATATTTTTCCCATTTTTTCTCATTTTGCTTGAGACGTTCAGGAGGGCCAACAGGAATCCATGCAGGTTCCCAGTAAAACACCCCGATCCCCCGTTTACCTACAGCCGCCACCGCCTGAATCACATCTCGAATCGAGTTCGCTTGCCCTTGGACAGTAATCGGATAGTTCAGTATTTGTCCAGAACTCTTTGGAGCTGTATTTTCATGGCCGTCTCCATCTTTTTTCGTATATGGATAGGATGTTTCTGCCACCATCACTTTTTTATGATACGTATTGGCTACATGTTTCAACACAGACGTTAAATTGGCTAAAGTACCATGCCAAAACGGGTAATAGGAGCTAGCGAACACATCGTAATCCACTTTATGTTCAGCAAGCATTTTCGCTATGGATGCATATCTGCCTGGAGTTTCGGGATTCGTAAAATGAAGCGCAACCAGTATATTCCGATTCATCTCCCTTACCGCTCTGCTTCCTGCATTCATCAACTCACATATTTTCGCCCAATCCGTTTCCCCGACAAAAGCTCCATTTGTTTCATTTCCAATTTGAACCATTCCGACTTGAATTTCTTCTTTCAACATTGCTTCTAAACTTTCCTTCGTGAATCGGTATAAAGCTTTCTTTTTTGCTTCAAAATTGAGGTTTGCCCACGCTTTGGGAGGGCGTTGTTTGGCAGGGTCGGCCCAAATGGAAGTCCACTAGCACCTTCATCCCATTGGCCGTAGCTCGCTTTCCAATCTCAATGGCTTTTTTCAAATCGTTATTCCCGCCTCCATACCCATGCCCTTTCTCATCATAAGGATCGTTCCATACGCGCACCCGTACATAATTGATCCCGGCTTCTTTTAGCGTTTTAAAAATATCTTGTTTCTTACCAGCCGCGTTGTAAAATTTCACTCCACTGTCCTCAAGTGCGATAATACTCGAAACATCGACCCCTTTAACGAACCCTTTGCTTAGGCCATCCACCCTTTTTACAAAAATATCAGCTGGAACAGGCTTTGGCCCCTCTCGGCCTCCCGCTCTGTTCAGCGATATCAACTGAAAATGATCCATATAGCCCCAAGCGTTCGGTTTCCCAGTAACTATTGCACCGACTTCAAAGTTCAACGCTTCTTCTTCCAGTGTGAATTCCAATTTAACCGTCTCCCAAGAATTATATCCTTTTGTAACAACAGCCTCCGCCATCTGATCGCCTGCGAACAATTGAATATGACCCGCTTCGTCTCCTGCTCCTCCCATTGATTGAACAGAAAGTTCATAACTCCCTGGCGGCAGCTGTCCGATCGTTTGCTTCAATGTAAATGTTTGATTTCCGTTCGCTATATCGCGGACCCAGTATTTAAAGGCGCTATCTCCCTCATTCGGAACGATCCATGCATCATTTGAATAAGAAAAACGCTGTAGATCAACAGAACTCCAATCCTGTGCAGTGACTGTCCATGACCCATCAGCCCAAAAATCCGATTCAAATCCCCCGTTAATTAAATAATTATACGAATCAGCCGCTGCTTTATGAATATGATTGGACGAAAACGGCATGATCATCACCATCATGGCGACTAGTATGAAAAAAAATCGTTTCCTCATCCTCTCCCCCGCCTCCATGACTATTTTAACATCGCACACCAAAACACTTGATTGGCTGCCGTGTGAAACCAGCCTTTCTATTTGACAGATTTGTTGCTTGAACGATTCTCTCTCCTTTATCTCCTTTTCTCCACGACTCGCACCTCGTATTTACCTAGCGTGATCTCCCCTTCGATTTCCTCGCCAGTGAACAGATCCTTCACCTTTTCCTCAACAACAACAGCCTGTTTCTCCTCCGTAAAATTCATAATAAACACATAATCACATTCCGGGGCTTGCCGCGCTTGGACGGATACTCCTTTTCCATGCTTTACAAACAAGACAGGCCTCAAATCGAGCTTTTCCATCAATTCTTGATAAAAATCTCTATGGAATTGATCCTCTAGGCGGCCGCCAATATAATAGGCTTGACCTTTCCCGTATTGGTTGCTCGTCACAGCGGGCGTACCCGCATAAAAATCATCTTCATAAACTCCTTCGACTGTTGCAGTATACACCTTGATCACCGTTGCATAGTCTTTCAACTCGTAAGACTGTCCACGATAATGAACCGAATTTCGATCGCGTGGATAAAGAGTATCCGTTTCGATCGGTTCGATGCCGAATGTTTTCCTCAAATCGGGATGCCAGCCACCTAAATACGCTAAATCACATTCATTGACCATTCCACTTATATAAGTCATGACAAGCGTTCCACCGCTCCCTACAAACTGTTTCAAACGAGCAATCGTCTCTTCGCTCACTAAGTAAAGCATCGGCGCAATCAGCAATTTGTAGCGGGAAAAGTCTTGTTCCTTCGTGATGACATCAACAGGGATATCCCGCTCCCAAAAGGGGCGATAATGCTGTACGAGCGTTTGTGGATACCGTTTCGTTTCAGTCGCAAATCCTTGCGCATCATTTAACGCCCAATTGTTTTCCCAATCATACAAAATGGCCACTTCCGCCGACCGATTGGTTCCGACGATGCCAGACATTTTCTCGAGTGCTTTCCCAACTTTAGAAACTTCTTGAAATACACGGTTATCCGTGCGATTGTCATGGTCGACGACCGCACCGTGAAGTTTCTCAAACGCCCCCCGCGACTTGCGCCATTGAAAATAGAGGATGCTGTCGGAACCATGAGCGATCATTTGCATCGAAGATAAAAAGTGCATGCCTGGCCGCTTCGCTTTGTTCACTTTATGCCAGTTCACCAAACTCGGCGTGCATTCCATCAGTAAAAATGGCTGCTGCTTCAAACTTCGATACAAATCATTGATAAAACCGACTTTCATAGCCAAATCGGCAGTGCTCTCCCAATCATTGTGCCAAGCAGGATAGGCGTCCCAACTAATGACGTCAAGATGCTTCGCAAACTTGCTGTAGTCAAGTCCTTGAAAAGGAATTAAGTCATGCGTATCCGCCATAAAATTCGTTGTAATCGGAATATGAGGCGTCAACTCCCGAAGCGGAACGATCTCGTTTTCAAAAAAGGAAATCGTCTGATCTGTCACAAACCGTTTCCAATCAAGATTCAACCCATGAATCGTATGCTCACCAATCGGAGACGGCGACTCGATTTGCGACCAGTCGGTGTACGTATGGCTCCAAAATGACGTCCACCAAGCGGCATTCAGCGCGTCAAGATCATGATTGTATCTGTTTTTCAACCATTCACGAAACGCTTCTTGGCACAAATTACAATGGCATTCCCCGCCGTATTCATTGGAAACGTGCCACATGAGCAAAGCAGGATGATCTCCGTACCGTTCCGCCAGCAATCGATTGATATGTTGAGTTTTTTCACGGTATACGCTCGAGGTAAAACAATGATTATGACGCCCGCCATGCAACTGTCGAACACGCGCCGCATTCACCCGCAACACTTCCGGATACTTTTGCGACAACCATGCTGGTCGAGCACCGCTTGGCGTAGCCAAAATCACCCGCCCGCCAATACGGTAAATGTCGTCAAACACTTTATCGAGCCATTCAAAACGATAAACCCCTTCTTCCGGTTCGAGAGCAGACCAAGCAAATACACCAATCGTGAATGTGTTTGTGTGGGAGAGTTTCATCAACTCAAGATCCGCCTGCAAAAGATCCGGCCGATCCAACCATTGATCAGGGTTGTAATCTCCTCCATGAAGAATGAAGTTCGCTTGTGTTATATACGTTCGTTCATATTTTGGCATTACGTCGTCTCCTTTCCCTGCATCATCCTTTGATTCCACCCAATGTCAATCCGGACACAAAGTTCCGTTGCAACATCAAAAAGACAATCGCTACCGGAATGCTAATCAGAAGCGCCCCGGCTGCAAACGTCGTATAGCTCGCCCCCATCACTTCGTTAACGAGATTATACAGCCCGATCGGAAGCGTATAAGCATCAGGAGTTCGGAGAATGGCCGATGATAACACAAAATCACCAAGCGGTCCGGTAAATCCGTTCATCGCCACGACTGCAATCATTGGTTTAGACAGCGGCAAAAGAATTTGGAAAAAGATCCTCGTATTGCTCGCTCCATCGATTTTGGCACTTTCATCCAAATCTCTCGGGATCGAATCCATATATCCCTTCATCAAGTACGTATTCATCGGAATTTGCCCGCCGATATAAAGCAAAATTAACAGCCAGTGACTATTGAGCATCCCAAGCATTTGCGCCAAAACAAACAAAGCGATCAACGCAGAAAACTGCGGCACCATTTGCAGCAGCAAAAACAACGTTAAAGCATTTCTTCTTCCCTTAAATCGAAAGCGCGAAAATGCATAGGCGGTAAACGAAACACTAATCACGGAACCAAGCATCGTAAAAAAGCTAATTTTCATCGAATTCCAATACCAGCGTTCGTACAGTAAGCTTTCTTTGCCCGCAAACAACTCGCGATAATGATCAAGCGTCGGTTTTTTGGGGATAAGGGTGGTGCTGATTAAACTGTTCCCCGGATTCAGGCTGGCACCAATAGTCCAAAGCAGCGGATAGATGATTGCCACGGCGACAAACGTTAAAATGGCATAGGATACGAAGAGGCGAAGGAATTTTTTTGACCTGACACTGGATCTCATGTTCTATACTCCCTCTTTAAAAGAATTGGTCCGTCGAAATTGCCATAACGCAATCCCCATGACAAACAAAGATAACAAAATTGTTAAAGCGGCAGCCAACGCATATTGGCTTGATTGCATCGTCAATTTATAAATCCAAGACACAAGGATATCCGTTCCTCCCGCTGTCGATCCCGGAACAGCCGGTCCGCCTCCATTAAACAGATAAATAATGTTGAAGTTATTAAAGTTAAAGGTAAACTGTGTAATAATAATCGGGGCCATCGCCAACAGCACCATCGGCAATGTAATATATCGAAATTTGGCAAACATGGAAGCTCCGTCAATCGTCGCTGCTTCATACAATTCTTCAGGAATCGACTGCAAAACGCCCGTCGTCACGACAAACACATATGGGAATCCCAACCATCCTTGCATGAGGATGAGCGCCACCCTCGTCCAATGCTCATCAGTCATCCAAGGGATTGGATCGATGCCAAGCGCCGCTAAAATTGTATGATTGATGGCTCCAAAACTGTCATTAAATAAGCCAGCAAACACTAAAATCGTCACAAATCCCGGCACAGCCCACGGCAATACGAAAATGGTTCGATACAATTTCTTCAACCGAAGGTCTTTTTGGTTGACGATCACCGCCAATAAAATACCTGCCGCCACTTGAAGAGTGGAAGCAACGAGTGTCCAAATGACCGTCCATGACAACACATCAAAAAAGGTTGAGCGCCAAATATCAACCGTAAAAATTTTGAGGAATGTATCGAACCCAACCCAATCGACCAACTTGGCAGGAGGAGTATGATATAAATCATAGTTGGTGAAAGCTAAAGCAAAACTGAACAACACTGGAAAAATAACAGAAAAAACCAAAAGAAAAAAAGCAGGGCTGCTAACAACATACGGGTATCCTTGTTCCACAAGTTGATGGTACTCTTCTTTCAGAGTATTCAACCGATCCCCCCTATCCCTCCGCTCACCATTTTTATAAGCGTCCCACAAATTGAAACAATAAAAAGCCAATCCAAACAAAGCGACAATGACCGCAATAATCCCTTCTGCCAAAAGAAAAATCGAATTATCGCGTTGCACTTCTGTTCCAAGCGTCACAATCCCCCAAAACCCCATGTTGAACAGATCGGCAAACGCCGTCAAAAAAGAGGCAGCGAAAACAAGAAACAAAACTCCCTTCGCCCATTGTCGGTTATACCATTGACCTAGGCCAGGAATAATCGATAAACATAAGGCCATTTTCCGGTGTGACATGGACTCCCCTTCTTTCCTTGAAGAACACATTTTTTCAACACAAAACGCATCAAACAAAAAGATCGTTTCACACCATCACGATCGATTTATTGTAGGTCCTTGCACCTTGTTAGAAACGAAAGCGCAAGGACCTTGTTCTCTCCCCTTATTTGCCGCTATGTTTCGCCTTAATTTGCCCTTTGATCGTTTTCACCGCTTGATCTAATGCCGCTTTCGGATCTGCTTTTCCAGTCGCAATCGTTTGCAATGCTGAATCTGCAGGCTTCCATACCTCATTCATTTCCGGAATATTCGGGATCATTTCAGAAAATTGAGATTGCTCCGCAACCGCCCGTGCCGCCTCACTGTTTTTCACCACCGGATCATCCGCCAACGCTTTGACGGCCGGAACCTCTTTTGTCACTTCATAACGTTTTTTCGAATTTTCTTCATTCGCCAGAAAGATCACCAATTTTTCAGCAAGATCTGGATGTTTCGAGTAGGCGCTTACGTTGTAGCTTTTTACCCCAATAAATGCGCTCATATTTTTTCCGTTCTGTAACGCTGGAAGTTTCGTCACTCCAAAGTTGATTCCCGCTTTTGTAAACGGCTCAATATTCCACGGACCAGAAATGATCGCTGCTGCTTTGCCTTCCGTAAACAGCGATTCAAGTACATTAATCCCCTGCTCACCAATCATTCCTGACGGAAATAGACGTTCTTTATAAAATTTTTGAATCATTTTAGCCCCTTCGACAGCGCCGGCATTATTTAATCCAATATCGTTCGGATTGTAATTTCCGTTTTCGTCCTTGCCAAAAATGTAGCCTCCATACGCACTCATCACACTTTGAGCATAGTAAATCTGGTCAAACAGAGCCAAAAAGCCAAATTTTTTGCCATCTGTTACTTTTTTGGAATACTCATACCATTCCTCAAGCGTTTTCGGCAATTCCTCTTCAGAAATGAGATCTTTATTATAGTAAAGCATCGTTGTCTCGACCGCTTTTGGCAAACCATACACTTTGTTGTTTACTTTTTGCGACTGCATAGCGGCTTCCGTATAGATGGATTGAATGTCTTCCCCAACATTCAATTCTTTAATGAGCCCTTCCGTCACGGCTGTCCCAATCTGGTCGCTCGGCATCGTCAATACATCCGGTCCAGTGCCAGCCGGCCCGTCTAAACGCAAATCCTCAATTTGTTTCGCATACGGCTTCTCAATGATTTTTACTGTCACATTGTTTTCCTTTTCAAATTGGGCAATGGCATCTTTAATTCCCACGCCTTTTTGAATGTCTTCCCAAACGACGAGCTCTACTTTTCCATTGTTCTCTTTGTTTTCTCCTGCACGAGATCCTTGATTAGCATTTTCTTTAGGCCCACATGCAGCTAAAGACAAACTAAAAGCCATCACAGTCATAAGCGCAAGATGTTTACTAATACTCCTCATCATTTTCCCTATTCCCCCTTCTCATTCGGAAGCGCTTAACTACCTTCAATATAGCACCGACAATAAAAAATGTAAACAACTTTTTACTAAAATTAATAAAAATATTTACGAAACAAAAAAGAGGGCTAGTTCGTACTTTTCCGTACGATAAGCTCAGCCCCTAACAACAATGACTTGACAATTTTCCTCTTTTTTTGTATTCTCTCCAGCAACAGCTCGATTGCACTTTTGCAAATTTCATGAATATCAATATCGAATGTCGTCAATGGCGGCGATACGTATTTGGTAATGCTGATGTTATTGACACTGATGACGCTCACACGCTCAGGGATGGGAATGCGATGCTCATTCAACGCCTGCAGACAACCGACAGCAATGGGATCCGCCGCTACAAAAAACGCGGTAGGCAATCGATCCCCTAGGGTTTCAATGGCCTTGGTCATGAGTTCATAGCCATTGTCAAATGAGAATCCTCGGTGGCAAAAAATATACTCTTCGTTGAGCAACCCCTTTGCTTTCATGTAATGTCGAAACGCCCGCTCGCGCGAGTCCATCTCATCCTTTCCTGTATTCGGATTCGGATACGTCCCGCCAATAAAGCCGATGTCCGTATGCCCTTTCTCAAGAAAGAAGTCGATCGCTCGCTCAGTGATCTGCGTTAAATCCGGGCGCACCGAATCAAAACAGCGCGGGTCGGGCGACAAATCAATAAACACACCATTTGTCGTAATCGATCGCAGACGTTCAAGCTCCCGATCCGAAAAAATTCCAACGGCAATAAACCCCTCAATGTTCTCTGGAATTTGGTCAATGCCATCTGAAATTTTATACATTTGCAGTTCTAGATTAAACTCTTTCGCCAGATTTTCTATTTCCATCCTCATTGTTTTGTAATACACGTCTTCTAATTCCTCTTTATCCGTCAACCAATATAAAAAAGCAATATTGCGAATCACTTTTCTGATCGTTTTCTTGCGGTAGTTCAACTTTTCTGCTGCTTCATAAATTTTCTCCCGCGTCTCCTCGGATACCGAAAGATCTGGATCATTGTTCAATACCCGCGAGACAGTTGAAATGGAATAGCCTGCTTGTTTAGCAATGTCGCGAATCGTGGCCATATGCATTACCCCATTCTACTTAGTTGTATCCATGAGTATTATAACAAATACGCAATATTTTTACTAAAATTATTTACTATATGATCCTGAATCATGGCAACTTCCTGGTTCATCACCAAAAGATGTACTTGATTTTTACGTTAAAATGTGATAGAGGTCTCTAGACGGACACGCAAAGTAAAACGCTGGATATTTCGATACCCATATCCTCGCCTTTTGATCAATTTGATTTTGTTGTTGATTCCTTCCATTGGACCATTTGAGTAAGAAAAAACGATGCAAGAAAGCACTGCGTCTCTTCGAGTGATGAGTGCCTTGGCAATCCTGCGTACGGCGGCACAGTCGCTAAAAAGGTACCGGTCAAACCATTGGGTCAAACAAGTTTCGGCTTGCTTTCTTGTTTGGCTTTTGGATACGTAACGGAAATGTTGAAGTGCTTGATAGACATCACGTAAATAAGCACTTTCTTGGCACCATTGTCGAACTTCCTGTCTCTCTTCTTCTGTTCATTTTTCTGGACGTTGGCTTAACCATCGGCACACGCGGCGAACGCTTCCATGTTTGGTTCCGCCTTTGGCAAGGTATTTGCGACAACGTTCCAGTGCATCGGTGAATAACTGAATCACATGGAAGTGGTCAAGAACATGGATGGCTTTTGGACATACCTTTTCAATGGCTTTTCTCATGGCAGGAGCCAAGTCGCTGACAACATACTTCACTTTGGAGACGACGGGTTGAAGCGCCTCCACAATGGCTTCTTCATTTTTTCCAGAAGCAATGGAAAGGACATTCCGAGTCTGTGTGTCCATCACCGCTACTCCGTAATCATGTCCCTTTCGGAAAGCGAATTCATCCACACATACTACTGTAGGATTCGATGTTGGTAAAAGAGCCGGGGCATATTGATAAAACCAGCGTTCTACTGTCGTATAGGCGAGTTGTAACAAGCGAGCGACTTCTTGAATCGTTTTTCCGATGCATAACTGGGCGACCCAATGTTGAAACGATTCCGTCGCGATCCTGTGAGACGGAAGTCCCGGATAAGAAACGGTGAACGTCAGAAAACAGGCTTGACAACGCCGTCTTTCTATGGGAAGTTCAATCCAAAATAAACCGACCGTATTTGGATAGCCATGAATCCATTGTTTTCGTTTCGATGATATTTTGGTTGTCCGTCCGAAGCAAGTCGGGCAGATCGGACAATGAGGAGGGAGGGAAAGTTCAAAAATCCATCGTTCTCCCTCTTTTCGTTCTCCATGAATAAGTGTGAGTAAAATATTTG
>NZ_JHUS01000077.1:0-2461 GCF_000691465.1 Geobacillus sp. CAMR5420 | reverse complement strand
TAATGTGCTAATTTACAATTGGTCGTATAAATCACACTTCGAACTACTGCTTGGATAATCCATAAATGTAAGGAGGACATCCAACTCATTGGCCCAAGATTGAACTTCTCTTGGATATTTGCTGGACCACTTCGACTCAAACTGTTGAAACATTTGTAACGCCATCTCCTTATTCGGCGCGCGATAAATCAGCTTGAGATCCTCGGCCACTTCGAATTGGTCTTTTTTCCGAACACGGCTGAGGGTGTTGCGGACTTTGTGCACGACACAGCGCTGCACATCGGCTTTCGGATACACCGCCTTAAAGGCTTCCTCCAGCCCCGGAAGGCCATCGAAGACGCCAAGAAGCACTTCCTTGACGCCTCTTTGGTAGAGGTGTTGAAGAATTTCCTGCCATACATAGGCGCTTTCCTGTCCCCCCACAAAGAAATCAAGAATTTCGCGATATCCTTCTTCATTCACCCCTAACACCACATAAATGGCTTCTTTCTCCACGGTTTCGCGACGAAGTTTTACGTATAAACCATCCAAATATAAGACGGAATAACGCTTGTGCAGTGGACGAGTGTGCCATTTCTCGATGTCTTCCTTCACTACATCGGTAATACGACTGATCGTTGCAGGAGAATAGGCATTGCCTAAAATTCGCTCAATGAACTTGCCAATTTCACGTGTACTCATGCCACTTTGATACATCCTGATGATGGCTTCCTCAAGCCAGCCCGTGTGGCGTTGGTAAGGGGCAAGCAGCTGCGTTTGAAATTCTCCGTTTCGGTCTCTAGGGACCAAAAGACCTTCAATCCGGCCATATTGTGTATCTAGATTTCGTTGATAGTAGCCGTTTCTCATATTGGATGTGTCCGCCTGTTCGATTTCGAGGAAATGTTTGATTTCTTCCCGCATAATCAGCTCTAATTTTTCCTTCACAAACTGACGAATGGCATGTGTGAGTAAAATGTTTGTGGGAGAAATTCTTAGAATTCCCCGATGAGGGGGTTGGGAACGTAGGTTCGCAATCTCTCTCATCGGGGCCACCAAGCGAAGCCGCGGTAGGATCCGAAGTCCAAAACATGAAAAAGGACTCTCTCCCTATTATGATAATGATTGACCAAAACACCCAAACAGGAGGAGAGAGTCCCATGAATATTCAACAACATCTTACCACAAATTCGTTGACATGGAAAGAGATCGAACTTGATTTGTTTCGAGCCCTGCAAAACGCCTTCGCTGAGCTGTTTACGGCTCTGTTGGAGGACATCGACCGACAATTGGCGGAAACCCGGGACAAGCGCCGGTACCACTTGAAAGACAAACGACGCACCACGATTCAAACCCTGTTTGGCGAAGTTACCTTTGAGCGAAACTACTATTTAGACCGAGAACAAAACCGTTACACGTTTTTGCTTGACTCCTTTTTAGCGTTTGATGGATCACAGTCAATCAGCCCTTGTCTAGAAGAAACAGCGGTGGGATTGGCTGTGGAGTGCTCTTCCTATCGCAAAGCGGCTCGTACGCTTGCCCAGATGGTCGGGTATCCGGTGATGAGCCATGAGGCGATCCGCCAGTTGGTGCTCGAAGCTGAAGCTCCGCTGCACTGCCCGGTTGACCAGCGATATGGACGGGTGCTGTTTGTAGAGGCCGATGGACTGTTTATCACTCGCCAAGGGAAGGGAAAACGGGCCAAGGAAGACAAAATCCTGACCGTTCACGAAGGGTGGAAGCGCAACGGCTCACGGATCGAATTCGTGAATCAGCGCCATTACGTCCATGAGGGCAAGAGGGAGGTGTGGGAAGGCTTCGAGGAATTTTTGATGAACGAATATGCCTATGATCCGTGTCGGGATCTTCTTGTCATCAACGGGGACGGCGCTCCATGGATTACCGCGTGCCGGGAGTATTTCAAGGGACGGGTCTGCTTCCAATTGGATCGATTCCACGTGGCGCGTGAGTTGCGCCAATGCCTCTCGGGCCATCCACGGTGGCAGGCGATTCGGCAAAAGCTGGCGAAGCAGGATGAAGAGGGGTTGCTTGTGGAACTGAACAGCGCCCTCGGCACGCTGGGGGACGAAGCGAAAGAACAACAGCTGGCTGCCTTGATCCACCGGATCGAATCGATGCCGGGATGCATCCGTGATTACCGGGAATGGCTGAAGGAGCAAGGAGTGGACACAACGGGCATGTATCCGATGGGGAGGGCTGAAAGCGTGATGAGCCAGTTGGCGTATCGGGTGAAATACCGCCGCAGTTGGACAGACAAGGGACTCAGGGCGTTTTTCAAGGCAATGATTGCCTGGATGGATGGGATTCGTCTTTTCGGACGTCGTTTAGGAGAAGAATCGTCGCAGCCGGCGGAGGAAACGGCGTCGACGGCATCCACCAAACAGACGATCGTGAACAAGGCGAAACAACGCGTCCGCCGTCTTCTTCCGGAGGTAACACGGAATAACTCACATTTCGCACC
>NZ_JHUS01000076.1:0-15044 GCF_000691465.1 Geobacillus sp. CAMR5420 | reverse complement strand
CGACCAGCGATGGTAAAAAAGGATTGCCATCGCTCGTTGTGTTGGTCAAAAAGTTATTCTGAAAAACTAAATAAAAAATCCTTTGTTTTGACCTTGTTAGGGTGCGAAATGTGAGTCATATGGTAATCAAATCAATTATAGGGAGTGAATAAACGTGAAATTTGATCCAAATCAGCATCTTCATTTAGGATATTATGAGAACAATGTTGATTTAGAAGCAGTCGCATATAAAATTCAGAATGAAAATAAATGGGTAGTTTTTTTAGATAATGAACAAGATACTACATTAGTTAAAAAAATATTAGATAAGTATGATTTCCATGAAAAATATGGTTACAAGATTTTTACTGTTGATGCAGATGATTTATCTTATGAAGTCGGAAGTAAGCTATTTGAAGAATGGTTAAAAGCAAATAATATAATATAAAATATAAGAAATAAGGAACGAATTTGCTAACGTAACTTCAATCCATGCCCCAAGTGATGAAAAACACTTGGGGCATTTTTCAATTCTAATCGTATACCCGAGTTCGACAGTCACTAGGCAAACAAAATGCCTCTCGCCCCTTGATACAAAAGGGATCGGAGGCATTTGGGCACACTTCGGGCGTGTATCTAGGCGCGAGGGTGGATGCCTAGAATCTTTGGAGGAGGTTCCAGCCCTAGAGCCGCAAGGAATAGCGCTTGTTTGGCCGTCAGTTCTGTTCGTTGATAAAGGTCGCCGTTTTTTGAAGAAAAATGTCCAAGCATGAGACGCTCGCATTCGTCTCTTACTTTCGGCCACGATTCATGAGTCAGGGGAAAGGAATCGCGAAATGCTGTTGGCCAGACGCTCCAAGACGGCGCGATCCACTTCATCTTCGCGACCGAACGAATCCATCACCTTCGCTTTCGCCTATTTGGCCTTTGGATCCCATTCATTATGAGCAAGCTGGGGATCCGCCACAGTCGTTCCGTCTTTGTTTTTGCGTGTCACTCGTCGTATGTACATGCCTATATTATAAGCGATATTAGGCTTTTTTTAAAGGATAAATTATGAATTCGTGTGCCTATGAAATTCAGTGTTTTTTTCTAGGATCCGCATCGCGAAATCTTTGATATAACAGCATTTTGGCCATTTTCATTTGCCTAAAATGGCCTCAAAACTGTCGAACTCGGGGGTTTCATACAAGACGTTCATGTAAATTAGCACATTATTTCAGAGTCCCTTTTTCAAATTATTTCAGACGGATTCGGAAATAATGTGCAAAAGTTGGTCCATGGGATAAGTCCCCTTGCCAAAGCTCATTGATCTGGTCATACGCAAAGCGTTTTCGCTCCGGCATGGGCAAGATTTCTTTCCCGACAAGGTTGTGTTTTTTCAATAATCGGTATATAGTAAAGTAAGAGGTATGGTTTTCTGGGATTTCCCCCTGCTCGATCAGGCGTTCGTAGAACACCGTCACGGGCATGGTGGGATGTTCTTTTCTTAGGGCTAAAATATGATCCTCATTATCGGGCGACAGACGCCTTGAGTGGCCGCGGTCCGAACGGCGCTTTGGCTTTAAGGCGTCAAAGCCCCTTTTTTGTATCGGGTGCACCAATCGAGGATCGTCTTGGCTGCGATTCGCTTGTCGCCCTGGTGGGGAACATGGTGCACTCGCTCGCTCACCTCTTTCAGATACGTCTTCGGTTCCACCTGCCCATTCACCAACGGAGCGATTAGCCCGTACCGAAACAGGGCAATGTCGTGTCTCATCGACTCATTCATTCAAATCTCCTCCTGGTCTCACTTGGAATCAGGACCGTTCCGGTCCTCCTGCCCTTATCGTACCGAATTGCTTTTTCTCCGTCGATAGGAAAGGTTTGTGGGAACCTCAACCATTTCCAATTTAGGATATGTATGTAAAATCAGGATCCCATTTAATTCGCAAAAGGGTGTCGGAATCCGCCCTCCCACATCTCTCTGATGGCCGAATCAAGACCGTGTTCCTCTAACGTCTGGATCCACCAAGAAGCCCGTTCCTTTTCTTTTTTCACGATAGGGCCTATGATCCTCCACCGCCTCGCAAAAAAGCTATGAAGGCTTGATAGGTTTCGGTAGAACCGTCGGACATAAAAGATGATGCCGTCCTTTGTCGGGAGGAACGGAGCCTGGTTCGTCCTTTCGGTCAATCCCAACTGCTCTTTCACGACTTGCCATATGGCGGACAACGTATACTGAAAATACGGGAGGAGAAAGGAAGGCAGCACACTCACCGTTTTCAAGCATTCCCGACAGCGATACCGGACAATCCAAATGCGATAATCGCCATGTGGGGTCAATGCGTTTCGCTTATAGTAACCGTGGCGGTGCAACGAGCGCTTGGACCGGCAATGCGGACACTGTGTCAGAAGAGGGAAGTCGTTTTCTTTTCCACGCTCTGCATACGTTTGGGCGTCAATGCCAAAGTCATGAAATTGAATCACGTCCTCCTCCCCTCCTCTGAACCGATGGATTTTCTCTTCCGAAATAATTCACAAAAAATTTAGCACATTCTTTCAGAAAAGGGGAGAGGGCTTTCTGAAAGAATGTGCAAAAAAATGGCTCTTTTGTTCCGAAATAAAGTGATAATTTACAACTTCGATTTGACCGAACCTGTAAAATAAAATGAGCAAAACACGTTGAAATACAATAATAAAATAAGCTTTAATGTTCTCTTCTCCAAAGTACGGTGGTGTACCTCAAGTTTACCATATCAGAGGTACCTGAATACCTTAACAGTCTTAGTATCGGTGTTAAGAATAAAGTCGTGAGTTAACTCCATATTTTTATGCCATTGGGAAGGAATTTCAGATATTGCAAACTCGTATCCCGCCGGATCAATCCATCTAATAGTGTCTTCTGTAATCACTGGAACCACTCTCCAATCCTTTACTTTGGCCTTACTAAAGTCTCGAGTGAGTTCGACTTTGATTTCCTTCGGGTAAGATTCTGCCGATAAAGATATTTCATTGTCGACAAATTTGTCAGCCCATTCTTTGATGCGTCTCGGATTCAAAACCTCATCCACAGGCAGTCCCGTGCTGATTGCATAGTAATCTTGTGCCCTCGTTTCTGCAGCAGATCGAGTATGGTCAATACCGTGCGCCAACAACAAAGCTGCCACAGGGTCTAACGTCCCCCAAGTAATAAGTTCCTTCAGCCAAAACACGATCCACGGAAGTCCGGTTTTGGGCCAATCTTCAATGGTGATCTCTCGGAGAACACCCTCGTTGGCATCATCCCAAATTAATGCAATGACTGTTCCAAGTCCCCAGTTAAACAGGTACTCAAAGTTCTTCTTGATAAACTTGATCCATCCTGAAACTTGATTTTTCGTGGGTTTTTGAACGGATCCACTAGGGTTCAGCCACCACTTTAGGATCTCATCCCATTTCCTAAAGCTCTTTCCTGATCCATAACCATCAGAAACTTTGAATTTCTCGAGACTACTGATTTGATCTACCGTTTTTACAATGTACTTCAGCCGTTCTTCGGTAGACCACTCTGAATAATCCGTTCCGGTCAATAAGTGGTCCCTTATCCTACGGTATCCATCGAGCACCCTTTTACCGAATCGAGGCGAAACACTCGTTCGATAAAGATGTCGTCTTGTATCGTAATCGGGATATATGCTCTCACGAATAGCACTCCCCCGAGTCACAAACACATTTTCCCAAAACTCTTTGTTCTTCATCACATAATAGGCGTATGTTTTTCTCCATACGTCAATGAGGTGGTTTTCAAGATCGGATTTACTCATCTCCTCGTCGGACATAGCCTCTTGTTCAACAATGATTGAGAGTAGATATCCGTCCAAGGAATCGAGAGCTTCCTGTAAGTCCCGTTCGTCCCCTTCCACCGAATCTGTAAGTGGAGCCGTTTTTTCCAGCCACTCCATAAACTTTGCTTGTGATCTTGAACCAGAAATTTGGACCCATTTCTTTGCAATGTATGTCATCAGAGCTCCTAGTGGACTACTTTCTGTTGCACCGTCTTTAGGCAATTGTTCTTGTGTTATCCTGTCGATTATGGTTTTATAATTCTTTCTTGCCGTTTGACTACTGTAATCACTCGGACGAGATTCAAGAAAGACCAGTGTCCTACCCTCTGTTCCCCATCCAGGTCTACCTGCTCTCCCGACAAGATTCTTGAACTCCGAAACTGGAAGAGGCTCCTGATCTCGTACCAACGTTGGAATAATAACTATTTCGAAAGGCAGATTTACACCTTCAGAGAGTGTCGATGTTGCGAGCGCTATGTGGACGACTCGTTTCTGAAGTAATTCCACAAGCAGCCGAGCCATTATCCCAGGCATGTTTCCGTGATGCACCACTATCCCCTTTTTCAATAGCTGATATTCATAGGATTCCTTCCCAAAATAGTCTTCACAAGCATTCAAACACTTTTCGAACAACGCAAGACGTTCTGGATCAGATGGAGGTGTAAAAAATTTGGGAAGTTGCTGTTGAACTAATTTTTTGTTCAGAACCCATAGGAAATCTTTAGCATAACCACTGATGTTTTGGGTAACCGAAATCAAAACAGAATGTTGTTTTCCCTGTTCATCTGGCTGCGCCAATTGGAGAGCAGCCCAAAACAGATAGGGGCGTTGCCGCTTTCCGACTTTTTCATTCTTGTACTTCTTGGGTAGTGACTGATACGGAATTGGAAACGGTGTAAATGGTTTTTGGATATATGGAACATTATCTCTTCCACCATCACCACTGAATCCCAAGTAATGACCATTCAGGATATCATAAAAAATCTCATATTCACCGGACCGAGACCATTCAAGGCGCCCGATAAGTTGACGAGTACTCCTATAGGTCGATACAACAGGTGTCGCCGTTTCGCTTCCGGCCACCCAATGAGCAAGTGATTCATTTTCATCCGCTACCGCAGAAAGCGCGATAATTCGTTTTTGGCCTATATATTGTAACAAACGGTTAGCCAACATTTCGAGCCTTAGACTTCTGTCATCTGCATTAACAAGACCATCGTAGCCTTTCCCATTGAACTGAACAGAGTGGGCCTCATCGATGACCACGAGCGAAACACGATTTAGGAATAATGGCCCCAAGAATCTAATCAACGCTTCCGCCTTTTCGTAGGTACACACCAGAACGGTTGGATCGGTCGATGTGACCCATGCATCCATAGGTCCCCAATCAATACCACCATACAAACCTGTGACCTTAACAGAATAACTACCCAGTTTTCCCAAAACAGTCCCCAGTTTCGACTCCACCTCGGTGGCCAGCGACCGTGACGGGACCAAGTACATTGTAATTGGCCCTACACTAGAGAAGAGTTCCTCATCTTTAGTAGGGAACATGCTTTGTATGATGGCAAGTTCCGCAATCGTCGTTTTTCCGGAACCGGTTGGTGTACATAATGCGAATGACCCGTCCACTAACAGACGTTCAATTCCACGAACTTGTGAATACCATGCAAGCGATTTGCGACTCCTGTAATTACTCCGAAGATACCTCTCAAAGGCTCTCTTTCCATAATCGGACACTCCGTTCTGGAGCTTTTCCACATAAACTCTCATTGAACTGTTGACGTACTCCCGCACAACTTCAGAAACAACTTTCGACAGTAACCAGGAATAGCTATCTTTGCTATAAATCATAAGTTCGGACAAATATTGCAACTTCTGTTGCGCCTTTTCTAGGCGATCCGTATCACCCCATCGCATATACGCACACAAAATCCCGAGCGCCTTTATGATTTCATCGACGAAGCGCCCGTTAAAATCAGAAGTGTGGATCTGACGAAAATTCTTCCCCTTCCGATCACGGGCCACAACCAATTCTTTTCCCCAATAGTCGTTAATAAGGGTATGCAATTTCGGAAAATCGGCCATGAGTAACGAAGTCAGAATTTGAGAATCACCTGAATCCGGTGCTTCACTGTTCAATAGCCCCAGCGCAAGAGCGGGATAGCCAGCTAACTGGTACACACCCGCTGAGAGCAAGCGCAGTGGTAGTCGGTCGGTATTCAAATTAGGGTGAGACAGCCATTCTAACAGTTCTCCAGCACGTTTAAGGGCACTCCTCCAGTCCTCGCCTCCCATATCCCGCTCATAGAGCCCTACATCAATTAATGTGACCGCATCTGCCAGCCTTGCAGAGAAATCCTCACTTCTCCATCCCCTGAGACCCGGCTGGTTCATTCTCACTCGTGTATACTGACTATACAGTTTTGCGAAAGACGGAGGTAGTGTGTCTCCGGCCAACTCAGCCCGAATACTCTTAAACTGCTCCGACGTTAAATCAAAATAGTCCGCCACTGCTCAGTCGTCCTTCCCATACAAATCTTTGATAAGTTCTTCCACATCAGTCAATTGAATCTCGACAGCCTCCAGCTTTCGACCGCCAGTGTAATTCGAATGAGGCGCGTCAGGTGGAATCCAGCTTCTCTTTCGGACAGGAGATTGTCCGCAGACATAGCTTACACAATCGTATCGTTCGAATCTAACTCTAGGCCGATATAGTTGGCGCAGAGCTGCAATCCATAATTGCGCAGTCGTGTTTTCTTTGTAATCTTGCAGAACTTCAATGATCCGTCTAACCTCAACTGGTATCAAATTTGTGCTGCTAATCTTGGTGTGTGCATCAGCAATCATACTCGGGTCGTGCTTTGCGGTGCATTTGGCCTCCAAAAAAAGAATCTTTGTAATCCTGTCCTTATCTAATACAAAAGCGACACAATCATCACCTGTACGCCCCATTATTGCTTCCTTCATTTGCCCGGTCTGGCGATACATCTCGAGCTGGTCAAATGCGGTATCATGCCATCTAAAAGAAAATACTGGGACCTGCCAATTACTTTCACCAAACGGCGAAAAATTCTCTGCAATCACTCCAGAAAAGAACTCGCCGAAGTACCCTTTTAGGGTTGTCAAATCAAATACTTCAGGGTATCCGTCAGCAGGGTCAAAATCATCATCCCATTCCCCTAAAGGATCCAGATTATCCTGGAAGGCCTTCCGCAGTCTAAATCTTGCATCGTCATGTGCTGCCCTAATTACAGGTTTCAAGTCCTCGATAGCATTAGCTCTAAAAGATTTATTCTCTTGTATCAAATTATGCCGGTACAACTTGTCCGCAGACTCAGAAACATCAGTGCGTAACCATGAAGACAGTGATGAGATTTTTAGCCCTTTCAACATAATGCTTGTCCACTCACCGTTCATTAAGTATCCTATCAACCAAGTAATCACAAATTTTAACTTATAATATATAACCTTATTATACCATTTTAAATTAAATTGGATAAATGTGTCTGTAGTTTTATAAGACAATTCAAAATCGTCCCCCTTGCCAAATTACTGTCTAGGCGGCCCATACTACTACATTCTTATAAATATTGAAAACTAAGAAATAGTGGTTTGCACGTTGACCCCCGTTCAAGTCATCGTTAAAATTTAGTTGAATCACGAAAGGGGAATATACGATGCCTAGCTTTCAATACGGTACAACAACGATAGAATATACACTGAAGTACGTTCCAAACAAAAATGATGTAACGATTTCTGTAGAGTGGCTCGATGGGGTGAAAGTCGTTGCGCCCGAGAATATAGAAAGGGATCACCTTCATGCGATATTATATAAAAAGGCTCCATGGATTTTAGAAAAGTGGTACAAGTTCAATGAAATAGCAGATCCTCCTGCACCAAAAGAGTTTATCAGTGGAGAAAAGTTTCCTTATCTCGGTCGTAACTATCGCCTAAAGTTGCATAAAAAGGAGGACATAGAACAAGCTTCATTAACCTTTCACCAAGGAAGGTTTATCGCCAATGTTCCTATTTATCTAACCGAGTCAGAGAGAAAACGGGAGCTATATCAATTATTTAAAGAATGGTATATTCGGCACGGTGAAATGAAGCTACAAGAACGTTTAAAAGTTCATTGCCCTAAGATGGGAGTAGCTCCTACCAAACTTAAATTGAAAGAACAAAAAATGCGTTGGGGGACATGTACCAATGAAGGAGTCATTTATTTAAATTGGAGAATTATGATGGCGCCAATGCCAATTATCGATTACTTATTAGTACATGAATTAGCGCATATTAAATATCCGAATCACTCAGATGATTTTTGGCGTTTTGTTAAATCTGTGATAACGGATTATGAGCAAAGAAAAGAATGGTTGCGTGTAAACGGTCCAACCTTAACTTTGTAGAAATAGAAAAGAGCCTTACTGTGAAGTAACGGCTCTTTTGTAGTTTATTCTGGAATATATATTTTTTGCAGCGGCAACAACGATCTAGTTTCGTTCGGCATTCTATCGTACCATTGGACAATTAAGTTTACTAACTCTTCTAAATCAATGAGCTTGACGTTATGCTGTTTTCCTATATTTTCAGCGGCTGTTGTAAATCCTCCAGTTGATACAAATAAACTATTCGCATCGATTGGATGAGCTCCTAACAATTGTTGAACCTCAGGACCTGACGAAGCTGATTTTCGATGCTTTACCTGTACCTTAATAATCGGCTTTTCAAAACCAAATGCATCTTTATGGGCTAAAATATCGACTCCCCCGTCAGGTCCCTTTTTACTTACTTTGACATTATAGCCCATAGCTTGCAACAATCCAGCGACTAACTCCTGCATTTGCCACGGATCTAATTGATCAACTTTATCTTGAATCATCGTCAATGCTTTTTGAACAAAATCTTCTTTAATAACTTCCTCTTCATTGTCTTCTGGTTCACTTACTACCTGTTCTTTACCATCTAATAATCTTTCTAATTCATCTCCCCAGTCATCTACACAAAAAACTGTAAGAGTAGAGCCAAGGGAGTTTTTCGCACCTTCTGACAATTGATCACGTGGAATTTGTTTCTTTTCCCATTTTACATCTCACATTTCGCACCCTAACAGGGTGCGAAATGTGAGTTACATGTATCACATTTGGATAATAGTCACTTACAATTGTTTCATTATATTCATGCTCTTTAGTAACTGTCCCGATTAAGTATTCACGTTTGTCTTTAGCATATGTAATAATTCTATCTCCCACTTTAATTTCATGGCTAAATCTCCATACCTGGCTCGCCCAAGTTTTGCGTGTAGCAGGTTTTTCTTCTTCATAAATCTCATGCGCTTTCTCAATCAAAGCTTTCCTAGTCGAATAGTTTTTTGGGTCTCCAAATTCCGCCCACCCTATCGAAGCAACACCTTTTTGTTTCCAAATCGGAATAAGTTCATTATGATCTCCTGCACGTACCATCCACCATTTCATCATAACTCCCATCCTTTATAAAAAATTGGAGAGTTGACAATACTCTCCTTTTTTAATTTTTATAATGAACCATTGCTAACGACATAATTTGTTGTGTTATATTTTCTAACTGATCTTTAGGAATCGCACTTGCCCGTAATTGCCTTTTAATTTTCTTCCGCATTTCTCGTTTTACATCCTCTTTATTTACCCAATCAATAACTTGACTTTCCTCAGCGATAATGTCCGTCACGAGATGTGTCAACGCATCGATTGTATCTTTATGTTCTTCACCTGGAAGAAATTGTTGCAACAGCTGATAGAACGGATATTGCTCTCGTGTAAACCCAAGGTTTTGCGCTTGTTGGTTGACGTTACGCATTTCATTGACCATGCTGCGCAACTTTTCTACCAATTCAGCGATATCCATCATTTTTTTCCGTCTTGCTTCGATTAATTGTTCCAGTTTTTCTTTTAGCGATGTATAGTATACAGGGTTTTCTTCCAGCTTCACTTTAATTTCATGACGAATCGCATGTTCCATCTCCGCCGCTTGTGCTTCCTTCGATGGCGCTTTTTCTAACCGTTCATCAAACTTACTGGACAAAATATCAATTGGTTCATGGATCACTTCTACAGACTCGGCATATAAATGCTCCGCAATTAATTGTTTTACCTTCTCGCCACACTCGGAAATATCCATTTGCTCGTCACGATATAACGTTTTTGCCATTTGCCGCACTTTACCTAAAAACTTTAAGTCTTCTACATATTCGGAAGCGGCAGGATTCGGTAAAATCATATCCATTCGTTTGGAAAACTCTTTGAACGCTTTTTCAAACTCGTGCCGCACATCTTCAGGCTCTAATACTTGAACGCACGCATCGGCATCGCTTCGGTTAATATAGTCGAAAAAACTCATCGCTTTTCGGTGGGCTTGTTTCAATTTTGGCAATTCGCTTTCAATCGGGAGTAACGCTCCTTGAATGTCTTGTTTAGAGAAAATCGCTAGGGCTTTCTCCAAGAATTTGGACACTCCAAAGTAATCAACAATGAGCCCATACGTTTTTCCTTCATATGTACGGTTTGTACGAGCGATTGCCTGAAGAAGGTTATGCTCTTTTAACGGTTTATCCAAATACATCACTTGTTCGATTGGAGCGTCAAAACCTGTTAGAAGTTTATCGCAAACAATTAAAATCGCTAGTTTATCTTCTTCAAATGGTTTTTTGAATCGTTCAATTAATTGTTTTTCTTCCTCACGGGAAAGAGAATAGTCCTTTAATAATTCATTGTTTTTGTCTTCAGGCCCTGTTGAAATAATTAACGCTGTTTCATATTTTCCATTAATGAGTTCATCTAGCTTTTGTTTATAGATGGCTGCTGCTTCACGGTTCACCGCCACCACTTGCGCTTTAAAGCCGTTTGGCAAGATATAATTCTCAAAGTGTTCCACAATATCTAAGGCAATTTGCTCAATGCGACTCGGAGCGGCTAAAATCGCCTCTTCTTTTGCAAACTTCTTTTTAATGCGTTCTTTATCTTCCTCGCTATACTCACTAAATTTACGGTCAAATAATCGGTCTAATGAGTCACCGTGCAAATGAAGGTTAACCATTCTCGCTTCGTAGAAGATTGGAACGGTCGCACCGTCATCGACTGCTTGTTCAATCGTATATTTATCAATATAAGAGCCAAACGTTCTGGTTGTACTTTTATCTTCTTTATCGATTGGCGTTCCTGTAAAACCGATATAGCAGGCATTCGGTAAGCCTTTACGCATATTCATCGCTAGGCCTTTGTATTGCGTACGGTGCGATTCATCGACTAACACAAAAATATTTTCTGACCTCGAAAGTTCTGGATACTCATCTTCGTCTTTATCTGTTTGGAACTTCTGCACAAGAGTCATAATTGTGGAACCAGGACCTTGTTGTAATAGCCTTTTCAGATCTTTGACGCTTTCCGCTTGTTGCGGATTCGGGAAGCCGCATTTACGGAATGTCTTGGTAATCTGATCATCTAAGTCTTTCCGGTCGGTCACAACGACGATCGTCGGGTTCTGCAGCTCTTTGATTCGTCGCAGTTTGACGGCTAAATATAACATCGTCAACGATTTACCTGAACCTTGCGTATGCCAAATAACCCCACCGCGGTCTTTCGGCGTTTTTGCATGTAAAATGCGTTGAATTGCTTTATTGACAGCACGGAATTGTTGATAACGGGCAATCTTTTTAATCACCCGCCCGCCATCGACTTCAAAGACAATGAAGTTTTGGATCAAATCAAGCAAGTTCTCTTTCGCTAACATCCCCGCAACTAAGATGTCTTGTTTCGTAGGAGAGTCGCCAAGTTCAGGAACCGTTCTTGGATACGGATCTTTCCACTCGCTGAAATGTTGCACTTTCGCACCAATCGTCCCTGCTTTCGCTCGATAATTGCTTGTCGCAATCATAAACTGGTTATAGTAGAAAAGTTGCTCATGAGTTTCTTGATAGCGTCGTAATTGATTGACCGCTTTGGAAATTTGCGTATCTTCTTGCAACGTTGGACTTTTACATTCGACCACAACTAAAGGCAATCCATTCACAAAAATAACAACGTCAGGACGAATCGTGCCTCTTGCATTTTGAATACGGAACTGGTCAACCACTAAAAATTCGTTGTTATAAGGGTTATCGAAATCAATCAGCTTAACAGTCTGATTCTTTTTCCCTTTTCCTAAGTCTTGTTGAATCGAAATATAGTTGACAAGCATCTCATGAAACTTTTCATTCGCTTGCATGAGCCCTGTTGCTTCGATGTGAGTAAGGTTATAAATAATCCGAGCAAGATTGTTCTCATCAATCCATGGATTTAAACGCTGAATCGCTTTCTTTAACCGTTCTTTTAAAATCACTTCACTTAACGACTCACGTTCAGACTCAAGAGCTGAGCCTGTGACATGTTCATAGCCCAACTCTTGAAGTTGATTGATCAACCGTTTTTCCACGAGATTTAACTCATTCCATTCACTTGCGGTGGTCACTGTGACATCACCTCATCATCGACTTTGACACGTACTTTGCCTGTGAGAAGAACTTGCATGAGTCCTTTTTTGAACTTTTGAAGATAATTTAACTTTTCTTTTTCTTTATCTTCTTTTTGTATTATTGATTCTATAATAGAAACAATCTGATATTGCTCCGTGATAGGTGGTACAGGGACTCTAATGTTTTTTATACCATCCTGACTTATACTTGTTTGACTAGATACCTTCGCAACTTTCATTATTTGCTTTTTATAAATATCAGAATGGCTAAAGAATAAACAGAATAAAGGAAGACACTTTTTAGTATCTAAGCGAATCCGAATCATGTTTGACTCAAATACAGCTTTGTTATTGTTCAGTTTGAATAATGTCATCTTAGCGACACCCTCAACCTGTTTAGAAACACGATTAACAAGAATGTCATCTTCCTGAAGAGAGTAGTTCGATAGCTCCTTATCAGATAAATCAATAAGGTTATCTAAAGGTTTTGCAATAAAATATTCATTCTCATAAAGATCGTTTAAAACTACTATTTGATAACCTCTGCCATACTCGGATTTCTCCTTGTAAACACCATTTTGTGGTCCTAATAGACATAAATCTCCCAATGCAAATATCTGCCACTCTTCAGGAATCTCTCCAATCTCCGTCTTTTTAAATTTCGTATGTCCGATTCCTTTTGTGAGCAATTGTTGCATAAGCCCCTTTTTCACTTTCTCCGTTTGCTCGATGATGGCTTCGGTTTTCTCAATGGCTTCATCGACTGATGAGAGAATGGCTGCGATTTTGTGTTGTTCGAACAAAGATGGTAACTTGATTGGTATATTGTCTACAATCGTTTTATTAATGGAAGGAACCGCTCCCGATTGAACAAATTTTCCAAAGTCAATAGTATGCATAAAATAGTATAGATACTTTGGCAGAATACTTTTTTTTGCTTTTAGTCCCATTATATTGTTATCAAAAAGGGAAGGTTTAGATAAAATTCTTCTCTTATTAGTAAGAAGTGCTGCCCCTACTTTTGGAAAAATAACAGTGTCCTTCGGATGAATTTTTGCTTTTAATTCTGTAACAGTTTCATCATCAACCGTATTTTCTGCTTCTGTCATAAATACAGAGTTTTTAGGATTATTCATATCGCTTACCTTATAAAAATCATATTTCCCGTTCTTTTTTCCTTGAAACTCATTTGGAAAAGATGAGCCATTAGCATATTCAACAACATCACCTAACAAGCAATTTTTCCATTCACTCACCATACCCCAACTCCTTCAAATAGCCATACATCACCTTTTCAATTTCAACTCGTTCTTGTTCAAGCTGACGGAGTTGACGCAAGGCTTCTGCCACATCGATTTGCTCTTCTTCTTCGGTTGTGTCAATGTAGCGAGCAATATTTAAGTTATAGTCGTTTTCTTTAATTTCCTCTAGAGTAACGACACGGCTATATTTCTCCACATCTTTCCATGCATCGTATGTGCTGACGATTTTTTGAATGTCTTTATCGCGGAGAACGTTTTGATTTTTTCCTTCTTGATAGTCCCGTGATGCATCAATAAAGAGAACTTTTCCCTTTTTATGTTCCTCTTTGTTTTTGCTGATGATAAGGATGCATGCTGGAATACCTGTTCCGTAGAAAAGGTTCTCTGGCAAACCGATAATCGCTTCAATTAAATCCTCTTCTAGAATACCTTGACGAATTTTACCTTCCGCCCCTCCACGGAAGAGAACGCCGTGCGGCATGACGACTCCCGCTTTTCCTTCATCATTGAGTGTGGCAATCATATGTTGGATAAACGCATAGTCTCCTGCGCTCTTTGGCGGTAAACCAAAGCGGAAACGGTTAAATTCGTCTGCTTCTGCTTCTTCACGGCCCCAGTTTTTCAAGCTAAACGGAGGATTGGCGATGACACGATCATATAATAAAAGTTCGCCGTTTTCGTCTAATAGTTTCGGTTCACGAATCGTATCGCCTTTTTCAATGCGATGGTCACTTAATCCGTGAAGCAACAAGTTCATTTTACAAATCGCCCATGTATTTAAGTTTTTCTCTTGCCCGTGCAATGTAATGTTGCGTGGGTTGCCGCCTTTTTCTTTTATGTAGTCGACCGATTGAATAAGCATGCCGCCAGACCCCGCTGTTGGGTCGCATACACGCATTCCCTCTTCTGGCTTAATCAATTTGACAATTAATTTAACGACTTGGCTTGGCGTATAGAACTCGCCGCCTTTTTTTCCTGCATCGTCAGCAAACTGCTTAATTAGGTACTCATAAGCACGACCAAGGATGTCAGGTTCAGATAAGTTTCCGTTGCTTAAATCGATTTTACTAAAGTGTTGAACCAATTGGATCAGTAAGCGGTCTGGTAACTTTTCCTTATCGTTGAAATCGATATTAGCTAGTACACCTTGAAGAGAAGGGTTCTCGTCTTCTAACGCTTCAAACGCTTTATTGATTGCGTCACCAATGTCTTGAGTTAAGGATTGAATGTTTTCCCATCTAGCACGTTCAGGCACGAAGAATTGGTGTTCATCACGATCATACCAACCGTAATCTTCGCCCTCTTCTTCTTCAATTCGCTTTGCTGTTTCTACAAAAACATCATTTAGCCGCTTTAAAAACAGTAACCCAAAAATATAGTTTTTATAGTCTGATGAGTCGATACTCCCACGTAGTATATTCGCCGATTCCCAAAGATGAGATTCAAGTTCCTGTAGCGTTAACTTGCTCATATTGTTACCTCCGATAGAACTAAGGTATTGTCAAAAGTTTAT
>NZ_JHUS01000075.1:0-12914 GCF_000691465.1 Geobacillus sp. CAMR5420 | reverse complement strand
CGAAGGCGGCGGAACTGCGGAGACAGCGCGAGGCGGCTGCGTCCGGTGCGTCGACAGGGGATGACCTTGAGGCGGCGAAGCGGAAGGCGGCCGAGGAAGCACGGGCGAAGGCGGCGGAACTGCGGAGACAGCGCGAGGCGGCTGCGTCCGGTGCGTCGACAGGGGATGACCTTGAGGCGGCGAAGCGGAAGGCGGCAGAGGAAGCACGGGCGAGGGCGGCGGAGCTGCGGCGGCAGCGCGAGGCCGCTGCGTCTGGTGCGGCGACCGAAGGCGACCTCGAGGCGGCGAAGAGAAAGGCGGCAGAGGAAGCGCGGGCGAGGGCGGCGGAACTGCGGAGACAGCGCGAGGCGGCGGAAAGCGGTGCGGAGGATGATCTTGAGTTGGCGAAGAAAAAGGCAGCTGCGGCCGCGAAGGCGAGAGCTGCTGCATTAGCCAAACAAAAAGCCGCTGAAGCGTCGGGCGACGATGACGAGCTAGCCAAGCAAAAAGCGGCCGCCGCGGCGAAAGCGAAAGCTGCGGCCGCGGCAAAAGCGCGGGCGGCGGCCTTGGCGAAGCAACAAGGCGGCGCTGGCGATGAGGGGGCGAAACAAAAAGCGGCAGCGGCCGCCCGGACAAAGGCCGAAGAAACTCACGGAGGAACCGGACGGTATGCCGCTCCGTCGCCGAACGATCCGCTGCTTGAGAAATATGTCCGCATCATTCATGAGCATCTCGGTTCGGACGTGCTCGAGGATGCATACATCAACCGGCTGGCGAAAGATGTGCCGACGCTTGTCGTGAAAAAAGAGGCGTACTACAAAGTCGCCGAGTTGTTGAAAGGCCATGAACAGCTTCGGTTTGATTATTTATCCGAGCTGCACGGCACCGATTTTCAAACGCATATGGAAGTGTACGTCCATTTGTATTCCTATCCAAACCGGCAGCCGGTGGCGCTGAAAGTCAAAATCGAGCGCGACAACCCGGAAGTCGATTCGCTCGTTCCGCTTTGGCCGGGGGCGAACTGGCCGGAGTGCGAAGCGTACGATTTGCTTGGCATCCGTTTCCGCGGCCACCCGAACTTAATCCGCATCTTCCTAGGGGAGCAATGGGTCGGGCATCCGTTGCGCAAAGATTACGAGCCGTATGATGCGGAGGTGTAGATGATGCTGCGCACAGAAGAAATGATTTTAAACGTCGGCCCTCAACACCCGAGCACGCACGGGGTGTTCCGCCTCATTTTAAAAATTGACGGCGAGATCATTCAAGAAGCGACACCGGTCATCGGCTATTTGCATCGCGGAACGGAGAAAATTGCCGAAGGGCTGCAATATACGCAAATCATCCCGTACACCGACCGGATGGACTATTTATCAGCGATGACGAACAACTATGTGCTTTGCCATGCGGTCGAAACGATGATGGGCATTGAAGTGCCAGAGCGGGCCGAATATTTGCGCGTTCTCGCCATGGAGCTTGGGCGGATCGCCAGCCACCTTGTCTGGTGGGGGACGTACTTGCTTGACCTTGGCGCGACGAGCCCGTTTTTGTACGCGTTCCGCGAACGCGAAATGATTATTAATCTATTAAATGAGCTGTCTGGAGCGCGGTTGACGTTCAACTATATGCGCATCGGCGGGGTCAAATGGGATGCGCCGGACGGTTGGATTGACAAAGTGAAGCAGTTCGTTCCGTACATGCGGGAGAAACTTCACGGCTATCATGAGCTTGTCACCGGCAATGAAATTTTCCGCCAGCGCGTCACCGGCGTCGGGCGGTATACGAAAGAAGAGGCGATCAGCTATTCGCTGAGCGGCGTCAACTTGCGGTCGACCGGCGTCAAATGGGATTTGCGCAAAGATGAACCGTATTCGATCTATGACCGCTTTGATTTTGACGTGCCGGTGCGCGAGGGCGGCGATTGCCTCGCCCGCTATGAATGCCGGATGGCGGAAATCGAACAGTCGCTCCGCATCATCGAGCAGGCGTGCGAGCAATTTCCGCCTGAGGGGCCGATCATGGGAAAAGTGCCCCGCATCATTAAAGCGCCGCCGGGTGAGACATTTGTCCGCATCGAAGCGCCGCGCGGCGAGATCGGCTGCTATATTGCGAGCGACGGCAAAAAAGAGCCGTACCGCCTCAAATTCCGGCGCCCATCGTTTTACAACTTGCAAATACTCCCGAAGCTGCTCAAAGGGGAAAACTTGGCCAATGTCATCGCCATTCTTGGGTCGATTGACATTGTGCTTGGGGAGGTCGACGGATGATGGAACAATGGCTTGAATCCACGCCTGGCTGGTCGAACATCGCCCTGTTTTTCGGGCTTGGGGCGCTGCTTTTGGCGGTTGTGCTCGCCTTTGTCACATACGGCATTTTGGCCGAACGGAAAGTGATGGGGTTTATGCAAGGGCGCATCGGCCCGAACCAAGTCGGCGGCCGCTTCGGACTGCTGCAAACCGTTGCCGATGTGTTGAAGCTGCTTTTGAAAGAGGATACGATCCCGAAAGCGGCCGACCGTCCGCTCTACGTGCTGGCGCCGATCATCGCCTTTGTGCCGTCGTTTATGGTGTTGGCGGTATTGCCGTTTACCGATGCGTTCCGGTTCGCCGATATTGGCGTCGGCCTTCTGTATTATATCGCTGTCTCCGGCTTGACGACCGTCGGCGTTGTCGCCGGCGGCTGGGCGTCAAACAACAAATACGCTCTGCTTGGCGGCATGCGGGCAGCCGCGCAAATGATTTCCTATGAGATTCCGCTCGTCATGTCAGCGCTTGGCGTCGTGCTTTTGGCTGGAAGCATGAATTTAGTCGACATCGTTGCGGCGCAAAAAGACGTCTGGTTCATTTTCGCCCAGCCGTTGGCGTTTTTGATTTTCCTCATTGCCGCGGTGGCCGAGTTGAACCGGACGCCGTTTGACTTGCCGGAGGCGGAGTCCGAGTTGGTCGCCGGCTTTCATGTCGAATATTCCGGATTCCGTTGGGCGTTCTTTATGCTCGCCGAGTATGTGTATTTGTTCGCCATGGCGGCGCTTGTGACGATTTTGTTTCTCGGCGGCTGGCATCCGGTCGCCTTTCTCGGCTGGATTCCTGGCGCGGTCTGGTTTGCGCTGAAGTTTTGTGCGGTTGTTTTCGTCCTCATTTGGTTTCGCGCCACATTTCCGCGCGTGCGCGCCGACCAGCTGATGGAGTTCGCCTGGAAAGTGCTGCTTCCGCTTTCGCTCGTCAACATTGTGCTGACGGCGGTCGTTAAAGCGTGGTTTTTCTAAAAAAGCCGGTGATTTAGTGAAAAGTCGCGAAAAACGGACTTTTCTCAAATTGAGAAGTCCTGTAAAATCAACGTCTCTCTTTCAACCAAAAGCAACGGATTCGGCGAAATCGGTCGTTTTTCGCCAGTCCTCTAAAGAAACAAAGCAACTTGTCTTGCCAGGAAGGGGGCAGCCGCCCATGAGCATGGCCTCCTTCTTCGGGCAGAGGTCGTGTCGGAACGCCACTTTTCCCATGAGAGGGGTAGACGGATGATAGGGTTGATGAAAGGATTGGCGTATACGTTAAAAGAGTTGACGCGCGAAAAAGTGACGTACGATTACCCGCACGAACCGCTCCCGCTCCCGGATCGGTTTCGGGGCATCCAGAAATTTTATCCCGAAAAATGCATCGTGTGCAACCAGTGTGTCAACATTTGCCCGACCGAATGCATCCAGCTGACCGGGAAAAAACATCCCGATCCGACGAAAAAAGGGAAAGTGATTGAGACGTACAACATCAACTTTGAAATTTGCATTTTATGTGATTTGTGCACGGAAGTATGCCCAACGGAAGCGATTGTCATGACGAACAACTTTGAGCTCGCGGAATACAGCCGCGACGCTCTGTATAAAGATTTGGCCTGGCTTGATGAAAACGATACGAACATAAGAAGGGAGAATAAGCCGTGAGCGGAACGGACATCGCCTTTTTCTTGCTCGCCCTCGCGGCGATTGCCGGGGGAGTGACGATGCTCCAGCTGACGAACGTCGTCCATATGGTCATCGCCCTCGTCATGACATTTTTGGGCATTGCCGGGCTGTACGTGCTGTTGTCCGCCGAATTTGTCGCTGTTGTGCAAGTGCTCATCTATTCCGGAGCCATCACGATCATCATGCTGTTTGCGATCATGCTGACGCGCCATCACACAGACGAAAGGGAGCGCCAAACCACCGGCGGCGTCTGGCATAAAGCGGTTGCCGCCCTCTCCGTCATCGCCTTCGGCCTTGCCGTCTACTTCGGCATCCGCCAGCTCGACTTCGGCGCTGACGGCAGCGCGCTGGCGGGCGACAACGCTAAGGCGATCGGCAAGTTGCTTTACTCGTATTATACGATTCCGTTTGAAATCGTGTCTGTCATTTTGCTTGTCGCCTTAATTGGCGCGATCGTGTTGGCGAAAAAAGACGGCAAGGGGGCGGAAGACGAATGACATTATCGGCCTATTTAGCGTTGGCGCTGATCTTGTTTTGCATCGGGCTGTACGGGGCGCTCACGAAGAGGAATACGGTCATTGTGCTCATCTGCATTGAGCTGATGTTAAATGCGGTTAACATCAATTTCGTCGCGTTTGCCAAATACGGCGCCCATCCCAGCGTTCATGGGCATGTGTTCGCGCTGTTTGCGATCGCCGTGGCGGCGGCGGAAGCAGCCGTCGGCTTAGCTGCGCTCATCGCTTTTTACCGCAGCCGGAAGACGGTTCAAGTCGATGAAGCCAATTCGTTGAAACATTAGAGAAGGGGATGGGAACGATGATGAACCTAGCTTGGGTCGTGCCGCTGTTCCCGCTTGGTTCGTTCATTCTGTTGCTGCTGTTCGGACGGAGATGGAAACAAGCAAGCGCCTATGTCGGCATCGCCGCGGCGTTCTTGTCGCTGCTTTTGGCGCTCGCGGTGCTTGTGGACCGCCTCGGCGGGTCGACGTATGAGGCAAACTGGACATGGATGACGATAGGCGGCGTGACGTTGACGGTCGGGATTTCCGCCACCGCCCTAAACGCTTGGATGCTCGTCGTCGTCGCACTCGTCAGCTGGCTCGTCCATGTGTATTCGCAAGGGTACATGGCTGGCGATGAACGGTTTTCCACCTTTTACGCGTATTTGGGCCTGTTTACGTTTGCGATGCTCGGTCTTGTGCTGTCGCCGAATTTGCTGCAGGCGTACATCTTTTGGGAGCTCGTCGGGCTTGGATCGTTTTTGCTGATCGGTTTTTACTTCTATAAGGAAGAAGCAAAAGCGGCGGCGAAAAAAGCGTTCATCATGACGCGCATCGGCGACGTTGGCTTTTTCATCGGCATGATGTTGCTCTTTTGGCAAACGCACAGCTTTGATTACGACGACATTTTCCGCGCCGTCGGCGACGGGACGCTGTCGCCGGGGATGACGACGCTCGCGGCGATCTTGATTTTCATCGGCGCCATCGGCAAATCGGGGCAATTTCCGCTCCATACATGGCTTCCAGACGCGATGGAAGGCCCGACGCCGGTGTCGGCGCTCATCCACGCTGCGACGATGGTGGCGGCCGGTGTGTACCTTGTGGCGGCATTGTTTCCGCTGTATGAGGCAAGCCATGCAGCCATGATGACTGTGGCGACGATCGGCGGGGTGACGGCGATTTTCGCCGCGACGATCGGCTTGGTGCAGACGGACATTAAGCGCGTCCTCGCGTATTCGACGATCAGCCAGCTCGGTTATATGATGTTGGCGCTTGGCGCCGGCAGCTATGTCGCGGCCATCTTCCATTTGACGACGCATGCGTTCTTTAAAGCGCTCCTCTTTTTGGCCGCCGGGAGCGTCATTCATGCCGTCCGTACGCAAAACATCGAGGAAATGGGCGGGCTTTGGCGGCGGCTGCCATGGACCGCGCCGCTATTCCTCATTGGGGCGCTGTCGATCAGCGGGGTTCCGCTATTCGCCGGCTTTTTCAGCAAGGACGAAATTTTGGCCGCCGCCTGGACGAACGGGCCGCGCCTCCTCTTTTGGCTCGCGGTCGCTGCCGCGCTGTTGACGTCGTTTTATATGTTCCGGCTCTTTTTCCTCGTCTTTGCCGGCAAAGCGCGGCATCATGAGGATGCTCATGAAGCGCCAGCCTCGATGGTGGCGCCAATGCTTGTGCTCGGCGTGCTGTCGATTGCATCCGGATACATGCAAACGCCATGGTTTGGCTCGTTCCTTGGCGAATGGTTGACGGATGGAGCGTATCGTCATGAAGCGGCGCCGGGATGGATCGCTGTTTTGGCGACGATCGTGTCGTTTGCAGGGATTTTTCTCGCTTGGCTGATGTACGGGGCGCAGAAAATGCCGCGCGATTGGCTGTCCGCGCGTGTTCCGTATGTTGATGAGCTGCTGCGCCGTCATTACTACATCGATGACATTTACCGTTTGACGGTCGTGTCGCTTGTGTCATGGATCAGCCGCCTGTTGACGTATGTCGACCGCTTCCTTGTTGAAGGGCTCGCCCGGCTTGCCGCCGGCATTGTCGGCGCGGCCGCCTCGGCTGGGTCGCGCGGGCAAAACGGGCAGGCGCAGACGTATGGGGCGGTGACGGTGGCCGGATTGGCGATTTTGGTCGTCATTTTCGCCTTAACAGGGGGGTACTGGCTATGATGTTTTTATCGCTGCTCGTCTTTTCGCCGCTGTTAGGCATCGTGTTGCTGATGTTTGTCCGCAAAACGGATGAACGAATGATTCAATGGCTCGGAACGGCTGCCACCGTACCGCCGCTCATTTTGGCGTTGTTTGCTTTCATTCAGTCCGGGCGCGGGTTTCGCCTCGAGCGGCTCGACGAAGCGCGGGACTGGGTGCGGCTTGCTGACCTGCCATTTTTGACGGACGCGGCGTATGTGATCCGCTATGAGCTCGGCATCGATGGGCTGTCGCTTGTCTTTATCGTTCTGACCGCGGTGTTGGCGACGTTGGCCGCTTTGGCGTCGATGCTTGTCAAAACGGAGAAAAAAGGGTATTTTCTCTGGCTGCTGGCGCTTGAGATTGGCATGCTCGGCGTATTTTCCGCCGCCAATTTCGTTTGGTTTTTCCTCTTCTTAGAAGTGACGTTGGTCGCTATGTTTTTGCTTGTCGGCAAGTGGGGCGGGTTTGAGCGCGAGCGGGCGGCGTACAGCTACTTGTTGTACAACGGGCTCGGCTCGGCTTTGTTGCTTGTTGTGATCGCGGTGCTGCTTGCCCGAACTGGAACAGCGAACTTTGCCTTGCTTCATGAAATGTTACATAATCCAGCGGCGGAAGGGCAACTGATTGCGCCGTTGACGGAGGAAGGGCGTCGCTGGCTGCTCGGCGGGCTGTTGTTGGCATTTGCCGTCAAGCTGCCGGCTGTTCCGTTCCACTGCTGGCTCATCCGCGTCCACGTCGAAGCGCCGCCGCCGGTGGTGATGCTTCATGCCGGGGTGTTGCTGAAAATCGCAGCGTATGGGATGATTCGCTTCGGGGTCGGCTTGTTTCCGGATGAGTTCCGCTCGTTTGCCGGCGTTCTCGCTCTATTTGGCGTCATCAACGTGCTGTACGGCGCGCTGTTGGCGCTTCGCCAGCGCGAATTGAAGCGCGTGCTCGCCTACTCAAGCGTGTCGCATATGGGGGTCGTGCTCATCGGGCTCGGTGCGTTGAATGAGGCCGGCATTCAAGGAGCGGTCTTTCAATCGGTGGCTCACGGACTCATCTCGGCCTTGTCGTTTTTGCTTGTCGGCGTGCTCGCTCATCGAATGGGAACAACGGACATCAACCGGCTTGGTGGACTGACGAAAGCGATGCCGCTCTTTTCCGGGTATTTGCTCACAGCGGCGCTCGCCTTGCTCGGTCTGCCGGGGCTGGCGGGATTTGTCGGTGAATTCACGTCGTTTCTCGGGCTGTTTCAAACGAAGCCGGCCCTTGCCGCCGTGGGTGCGCTTGGATTGATCTTCGCCGCTGTCTATTCGCTGAAAGCCGTCCTTGATATCACGTTCGGCCGCCCCCGCGACCGGCGGGAAGCGGTCATGGGCTGGCGTGAGCCGCAAGCATCTGCGGCAAGCCTAGGTGAACCGCAAGGGGGCGTCGTTGACTTGCAAGGAAAAGAAGCTGTGCCGGCGTTCATCCTCGTCGCGTTGATCGTGGCCGTCGGCGTCTATCCACAGCTATTGGCCGCGCCGCTTACGGCCGTCGTCAAGACGATGATGAACGGGCTAGGGGGTTGATCACATGAACGATGTATGGCAATCCGATTGGAGCATGATGGCGCCCGAATGGATCGTCCTCGCGGCCGCCATAGCGCTGTTGGTGATTGACTTGGCGCTGCCGAGTGATCGAAGCCGCCGGCCGCTTGCTTGGGGCGCCGCGGCGGCGGCGGCGCTCGCCATGATCGCGACAGCGGCGATGATCCCGGCCGGGTCGGCATCGATTTTGCATGATACGTTCCGGCTCGATGCGTTCGCCAAAGCGTTCAAGTTCATTTTGCTGGCTGGCGGAGCGCTCGCTCTGCTTTTAGTGGCCGAATGGGCGCCGAAAGAAGGCAGTCCGCACCGCGGCGAATTTGTCTATATGATGTTGTTTGCGCTGCTTGGGGCGATGATGATGGCGTCTAGCGGCGATTTGCTTACATTATTTGTCAGCCTTGAGCTGCTTTCGGTGTCGTCCTACATTTTGGCCGGTTTGCGCAAAACGGCGCCGGCATCGAACGAGGCGGCGCTCAAATACGTCATTAACGGCGGCATCGCCACCGCCATCATGCTGTTTGGCATGAGTTATGTGTTCGGCTTGACCGGAACGACGAATCTCGGCGGCATCGCGCGCCGCTTGCAGGAGACGAACGAGCCGTACATGCTTGCTTTGGCGTTTCTGCTTTTGCTCATCGGCGTTTCGTTTAAGCTGGCGACTGTTCCGTTTCATATGTGGGCGCCGGACGTGTACGAAGGAGCGCCCGTTCCAGCGACCGCGTTTTTTGCCGTCGTGTCGAAAACGGCCGGCTTTGCCCTTCTTCTCCGTTTGCTGGTGACGATCTTTGCCGCGGCGCCGTCTGAAGGGCGTGACCCATCATCGCTTCTTTTGTCGATGCAGCCGATCATCACCGTGTTAGCTGGATTGACGATGATCATCGGCAGCGTCGTGGCGCTTCGGCAGCGGAGTTTAAAGCGGCTGCTCGCCTACTCAGGCATCGCCCACGCCGGCTACTTGCTCGCGGGGTTTGCCGCGATGTCATGGGCGATGATCGATTCGCTCTGGATGTATTTGCTCGTCTATACGTTGATGAACATCGGGGCGTTTGCCATTATTGCCCATATTGTCAATGAAACCGGATCCGATGATTTGGATGGGCTCGCCGGCTTATATCGGCACCGCCCATTTCTGGCTGCGGCGCTCGGGCTGTTTTTGCTCTCGCTCGCCGGCATCCCAGGAACAGCTGGCTTTATCGCCAAGCTGCATATTTTCATCGGCCTTGTCGTCACAGAGCCGGGCCATTATGTGCTCGCCGCCGTGATGGCGATCACGACCGTCATCTCGTACGTGTATTATTTCAATTTGATCGTCCAGCTCTTTTTCCGCCCGACGTTCACCGCGCCGCTTGGCCGGCTGCCGGCCGGGCTGTCGACCGCCGTCGTTCTTTGCGCGCTTGGAACGTTGGCGATCGGCTGGGCGCCGGGGCTTGCTTACGATATGCTTGCCCAGTTTGGGCATTTTGGCGATTTTTTGCCGTAACGGTAGAATAAAGGGAGAGGGAGAATGCCTCTCCTCTTTTTTTGCGCCGCCGGCTTCGTTTGGAAAGGAGGGGATGCGCTGCGTGCTTTGCGCAGGAAAGCTCCATCGAGCAATGTTTGCTTTCCACCTAGCATGAAAGTTTCAAGGCCTGCGCATTTTCATAGAAAGAGGGGAATGCTCATCCCGCTGGCTTTGTTTCGGGACGAGGAGCACCTTGGATGTGCGGCCGGTGCTGTTTCGGGGGAGAAGAGCTTGTCATGCGACGCTTAATCTGTTTTCGAAACGCATGAAGTGCTTTGGCTGCACGCCGCGTTCCGAAAAAGAGGAAATGCTTCGTATGCGCCGTTTCACATATGCTTGAGAAAGAGGTGAAACTTGATGATGCTGGTCATCGGCCAACAAGCGTTGATTTCGATTATCGTTCATTTGGCGTTTCTAGCGGTGACGTGGTGGACGCTGCAGGCGGTGCGGCTCGAGGTGCTGCTTCGGCCGAACCGCGTCGTCCAAGGGCGGCTGCTGTACATTTTATTGACGATTGCCATCGGCTCGACGGTGGCGAACTTTTTCCTTGACTATTGGGCTTGGTCAACCGATTTGCCGTATTTGTTCCGCGAATAGGGAGGCCCGGGGCGCCGTGGTGCTTCGGCTCCCCCTCCAACTGTCCGCTTGCCCCGCCCTCTGTCCGGCCGATCCGTTCTTGCCGCCGCCTCTTTGCTCCCCGTCCCGTCCCCTTCTTCCATGGATTCTCGGCTGTTTGCCCTCCGCTTTGATGTTTATTTATGAAAGCGATTTCAAAAATCGCCGGTTGTCGATTTTTTTGACGTATGTTCCCTTGCCCGGTGGCAACAATAACAAGTAAGGAGAGGAAGGGAACGAAGATGAGAAAAAATCCAATCTGTTGGCTGATGGCGCTGGCCGCCGCGGTCTTGTTGTTGGCCGCAGGGCAATACCGGACGGAAGGCGCGCGGGGGAACGAATGGTCCGAACCGTTGGAAATGATGGCGCACACATTGGCGCAACACGGTGCCTCGCTCGGCCGCTGGGTCGTGTACACAAGAGAGTATGCCCACGATATTCAAAATGATGCGGACTTTTTCAAAAAAATGGCGGAGTTCAAACAAACATACCGCTCCTTCCGCTGGACGTTCCACCAAACTAGCCATTGGCAAAAAGTGATCGGCACGAATGAACATTCCTTTTTTCGTGAACAAATCCAGCTCGTGATGACCGTCACAAATGGAACGCCGCAAACGTATATCCTCTATGAAGCGACCGGCCCAACGTGGAGCCAAGCTGGGTGGAAAGAAGCAGCACAGCACATTCAAAAAACGACGAACGGACTATTTGTGAATCACTCTACATTTTTCGCTTGTATTGAAGGCGAGTTCAGTGGTAATATGGAAGGTGGTTTGTTCGATCAAGCTTCTCAATTGCTTCGCGATTTTCAAGCGACGCCTGTCGAGTGGCTGCGGGAAGAGTCACTCGTTTCCCTGTCTGCATATACTGGGCAGTGGAAGAACGTTCTCCCGGCCGCCAATCATCAGCCGATCAACCTGCAACTCGCCTTGAGAGAAAAATTGGGCGGCAAGACGCGCGTCGTTGCTGGAACCCCAATCATTACCATTGAATACTAATATAGAGAAATTGGACGCGGAGGGGAATACCTTGGAAAAGATCATCGTCCGTGGCGGAAACCGGTTGAGCGGCACCGTCAAAGTGGAAGGCGCAAAAAATGCCGTTTTGCCTGTCATCGCTGCCACTTTATTGGCTACGAAAGGAACAAGTACGATTCATGATGTGCCTGCTCTTTCCGATGTATATACAATCAGTGAAGTGCTCCGCTATTTAGGCGCCGATGTGCACATTGCCGACGAGACGGTCACCGTCGATGCCACCGGTCCGTTGACGGTGGAAGCGCCGTTTGAATATGTGCGAAAAATGCGCGCGTCGGTGCTTGTCATGGGGCCGCTGTTGGCGCGCAACGGCCGAGCCCGCGTGGCGCTGCCGGGCGGCTGTGCCATTGGCTCGCGCCCGATCGATCAACATTTAAAAGGATTTGAAGCGATGGGCGCGTCTGTGAAAGTCGGCAATGGCTTTATCGATGCGGAAGTGAACGGACGGCTCCGCGGCGCCAAAATTTATTTGGACTTTCCAAGCGTCGGGGCGACGGAAAACATTATGATGGCCGCCGTGCTCGCGGAAGGCACGACTGTGATCGAAAACTGTGCGAAAGAGCCGGAAATCGTCGATTTGGCGAACTTTTTGAACGCGATGGGCGCCAAAGTGCGCGGCGCCGGCACCGGAACGATTCGAATCGAGGGAGTTGACGAGCTCGTCGGCACAACGCATACGGTCATTCCGGACCGCATCGAAGCCGGCACGTTTATGGTGGCGGCGGCAATCACCGGCGGCAATGTCCTCGTGCAAGGAGCCGTTCCGGAACATTTAGGCTCGCTGATCGCTAAACTCGAAGAAATGGGCGTGACCGTCATTGAAGAGGAAAGCGGCTTGCGTGTCATCGGTCCGGAAAAGCTGAAAGCCGTCGACATTAAAACGATGCCATATCCGGGCTTTCCGACCGACATGCAGTCGCAAATGATGGCTCTCTTGTTGAAAGCGGAAGGCACGAGCATGATCACCGAGACGGTGTTTGAAAATCGCTTTATGCATGTGGAGGAATTCCGGCGCATGAACGCCGATATTAAAATTGAAGGGCGTTCCGTCATTATCAATGGCCCGTGCCAGCTGCAAGGCGCCGAAGTGGCGGCCACCGATTTGCGCGCAGCGGCGGCGTTGATTTTGGCTGGACTCGCGGCGGACGGCTACACGCGCGTGACCGAGCTTCGTCATCTCGACCGCGGGTATGTCCGCTTCCACGAAAAGTTGGCTGCGCTTGGGGCCGACATTGAACGCGTTCGGGAAGAAACAGAACAACTCGACCCGATCCAAGCGATCGAATGGAACGGATAATGGCGAAAAAACGACCGTGAACTGCCTGTTTCGGCGGGGAATGGTCGTTTTTTCTTGGAACACGGGCGACCGTCGAAGGACGGTAAAAAACAACCGTTCGTTCCTAACGGTCTGTTTTGAAGCTCAGAGAAAGACCGTCTGTGTCAACTACCCCCACTTAGCTAACGCTTGAAGTGGGGGCTTGCAACTCCCCAGAAGTGCAAACGGACTTCGTCCTCCTTCCTTGACTTGGGGTTGCATCAGGGGGCAGGTTGACGACTACCCAACGACG
>NZ_JHUS01000074.1:0-38816 GCF_000691465.1 Geobacillus sp. CAMR5420 | reverse complement strand
CTGCGCGAAATAGGATGAAATTTCTCCATAAGCTTGATCGCATCGCGCGAAGCAAGTCGCGACGGTGGTGAAACATGTGCTTTCGAAAACCCCCTTGTTCCATCGCCCCCTATTCAGTCATCGACTTTTTTCAACGGCTTCATGTTTAGCAGGCTGGCGATTTAAGGGGAAATGCTGTTCTCCAACAGTGTTTCTCAAATGGAAAAACCTTGAAACACCATAGCGTCATTCCTTGCGATTTCTCACAAACTGAGCGAATCCGTTGTTTTTCACCAGCCTTTTAGGCGGAGTGCGAAACGCGCTCATGAAGGTTTTGGCTGGAAAGAAAACTGTCATATATACTTGTCCGAGCCCATAACTATAGTAACGAACCGAAGCCAACGCAGGCATTCATTCGCGATGTCCGCTTGTGCTTGGAAAATGCATATTGGGGGCTCGGCTATGGTGAAACGACTGAAACCGGTGATGGCGCTCGCTCTCTCGCTGTTTGTCGCCATCCTCGTCATTCCGACGGCGCTCGTTCTTCCATTTTATGACGGGAAGGTGGCCAAATTGGCCGAACAACTGCACAAGCAAGAACAAGTCCAACGGTCGCAGGCAGCCGAAGGGCCGTCCATCGACGTGGCGGTCTATCGAAGCAAAGAACAACGCGTCGAACATATTCCCCTCGAGCAATACGTCATCGGCGTCGTTGCGGCGGAAATGCCGGCCGAATTTGAACTCGAGGCATTAAAGGCGCAAGCGTTGACGGCAAGAACGTACATCGTGAAGCAATTGCTCGCCAACCAGCCGTTTCGCCTGCCAAAAGGAGCGAATGTGACCGACACGGTGGCTCATCAAGTCTATTACAGCGATGACGAACTGCGAAAACTATGGGGCAGCGACTACGATTGGAAAATGAAAAAAGTGACAAAAGCGGTGATGGACACGCAAGGGCAAATTTTGACATACAACAATGAGCCGATCGAGGCGCTGTTTTTTTCGACAAGCAACGGCTATACGGAAAATTCGGAAGCCTATTGGCAAAGCGATTTTCCGTATTTAAAAAGCGTCGCCAGCCCATGGGACAAACAATCCCCGAAGTTTTACCAGCGAAAAACGATGCCAGTGGCGGAATTCGAGCGAAGACTGGGGGTCGAACTGCCCGCTGACGGCTCAGTCGGCGTCATTGTATCGCGCACTCCCGGCCGACGCGTCGGCGAAGTGAAGATTGGCGGCAAGACGTTTACGGGCCGCGATGTGCGCGAACGGCTCGGATTGCCGTCGAGTGATTTCACCTGGGTGCGCAACGGAGATGACATCATCATTACGACGAAAGGCTACGGCCATGGCGTCGGCATGAGCCAATACGGAGCCAACTTTATGGCCAAAGAAGGGAAAACGTACGCTGACATCGTCAAATATTATTACCGCGGCGTTCATATTTCGTCGGCGACGGCGTTTTTAAACAAATTGACCGCGAAAAATGGATGAACCGGGGTTCTGCCGCCCCGGTTTTCTGTCAAATGTTCGGGGCAAACGGCAGGGAGACGCCCCTCATTTTTTGTATAAAATCTAGCCGAATGTCAAAAAATAAGTGAAAAAATTATTTTCTATGTGTATATCTTTTCCTCTTTCTGTTCAAAATGGTTGCTGAGGTGATGAACATGAGAGAGGAACAAAAACAATCGTCGCTGAAGCGTCTGTTCCGCAAACGTTGGGTATTTCCGGCGATCTATTTATCGTCTGCCGCATTAATCGTCGCTGGTGCGCTTTGGTTCCAATTGGGCAAAGAGGAGAATACGGGCAGAGACAACGTGGCGAAAAACGGCACCGCCCAGCAAGAAAATCCGGCTGTTCCGGTCAATGAAACGGTCGAAACGATTGCGATGCCGGTGCTTGATCCAAATGTGGTGCAAGTGAAAACGCCATTCTACGATGACAAAGCATCGGAAGCAGAACAGGAAGCAGCCCTCGTCTTTTATGATCATACGTACCACCCGAACCAAGGCATCGATCTTGTGCGCCAAGACGGCAAAACGTTTGATGTCACCGCTTCCTTAAGCGGCACGGTGACGAAAGCGGAAAAAGACCCGATTTTGGGATATGTTGTCGAAATCAATCATGAACAAGGGGTCACGACCGTCTATCAATCGCTCGCTGATGTGAAAGTCGAAGCCGGCGACACGGTGAAACAAGGTGAAGTGATCGGCAAGGCAGGGCAAAGCGAATTCAACAAAGAAGCCGGCATCCACGTCCACTTTGAAATTCGCAAAGACGGCCGGGCGGTCAACCCGATCGACTATGTCGACAAACCGTTGACGGCTTTGACTGACAAAGCGGAAGACAAAACGGGAACCGATCGCGCCGCCACGAGCAAAGAAAAAGAATTGATGCCAAGTGACGAAACAGCGCCGACAGACGAAAACCCAGCGAATGAACAACCATCGGCTGACGACCATTCGACGACGCCAAGCGACAACAATCAAGACGAAAACAACGACGCTTCATCCTACAAAACGCCAGACGCCTCGATCGGCATGGCAAGAGCGTAATCGACAAGGCGTCGAGCAAGAGGAAACGAAAAACGCGACGAAAAGGCCTGTCCGTTTGCCAAGACAAGCGGGCGGGTCTTTTTTCATCGTCGTTTCACGAGACTTTTGCACCGCAGGGGCTGCGGACGGGGATTGAAAAAGCTTTTAACCTCATGCTAGAGCCGTTATAATGATAGAAAAATGGATGCTAGGCGGGTGACAAGGCGATGAAACTAGATGACATCGACCGCAAAATTCTGGAAATGTTGATTGAAGATGGCCGCATGTCGTATGTCGACATCGGCAAACGACTGAATCTCTCCCGCGTCGCCGTCCGCGAGCGGGTCAATCAGCTCGTCAAGCACGGTGTGATTGAAAAGTTCACCGTTGTCATCAATTCAGAGAAATTCGGCAAGCAAGTTTCAGCGTTTTTCGAGGTCGACTGTGAACCAGCGTATTTGGTCGAAGTAGCGCAAAAGCTGGCCGAAAACCCGAATGTAGCGAGCTGCTACCAAATGACAGGCCCGAGCACACTCCATATGCATGTCCTCGTTGAAGATTTTGCCGCCCTTGAAAAATTCATCAATAACGAGTTGTACGCGTTGGAAGGCATTACGAGAGTTGAAAGCCATATTTTGCTTCGCCGCTTTAAGAGTCGGACGGGGTTGAAGTTGTAGCCGCCGCCTCTGGTAGGGCCGTGAAGCCCGGTAAAAAGCGTCCCGTAAAGGGGCGTTTTTTATTCATAATAAAAAATTCAATTTTTTTTGAGAATTATGTAGAAAAATGATTCGAATTCCTATATAATCATAAAAAACAAAATAAAAATTAACTTTGTTAAATATCAATTTAATTTTAATTAACAAATGCATATAAAATTCTCTTTTATATAAACAAAAGAAAGGAGTGAATATGATGGCGGGGATGATTGTCAGAAGATTTTTTCAGCTTATCCTCCTATTGGTCGGTATCTCGTTCCTTGTCTTTACGAGCATGTATATCGCTCCGGGGGACCCAGCAACGATCATTGCTGGCCCGACCGCATCACAGTCAGACATCGACGCCATCCGCGAAGATTTAGGGCTTAACGACCCGTTTCTCGTCCAGTATGGCCGTTACATAAGCGGGGTGCTCCATGGCGATCTTGGTTATTCGTACCAAACGAAGCAGCCGGTGTGGGAAGCGATCATGACGCGGTTTCCGAACACGCTTAAGCTAGCCATTGCCAGCATTATTGTGGCGGTAATCATTGGTGTCGTTGCCGGCATTATTTCTGCCATCCGGCAAAATTCATGGTTTGACGTCTCCAGCACCGTCTTTGCTTTGGCAGGCATTTCGATCCCGAACTTTTGGCTTGGCACCGTACTCATTTTAATTTTCGCGGTCAACTTGCAGTTGCTTCCAGTCGGCGGGCTGGATCAGCCGTTTTATACGGCAGAAGGGTTGAAGCAGCTGGTGCTGCCGGCCATTACGCTCGGGACCGGGTCAGCGGCGATGATTGCGAGAATGAGCCGTTCGTCGATGCTCGAGGTCATCCGAGCCGACTTTATTCGGACAGCACGGGCCAAAGGCTTAAGAGAGCGGACGGTCATTTGGGTGCATGCCTTGCGCAACGCCATGATTCCAGTCATTACTGTTATTGGCTTAAACTTTGGTTTTTTGCTCGGCGGCACGATCATCACCGAACAGGTTTTTGCCATTAACGGCGTCGGCCGCCTGATGGTGCAAGCCATTGCCGCCCGGGACTTCCCGATGGTGCAAGGCTCCGTCTTGCTTGTTGCTACGTTGTTTGTCTTAGTCAACCTGATTGTTGACATTATTTATACGTTTATCGACCCGCGTATTAGTTACGATTAAAAGAACGATAGAAAGGGGGAAAATCGATGGAAACCGGTGCAGCGGTGAATACAGGCCATGCCACAGCCGGCCTTGGACGCAAGAAAGAAAAAATGTACATCACCACGATCAAGCGGTTGCTGAAAAACAAGTTGGCAGTTGTGGGGCTTGTCATCATCGCTATTCAAGTACTCATGGCCATCTTCGCCCCGTGGCTCGCCACCCATGATCCGATAAAGCAAAATTTGTCAGCGGCTGAGCTGCCGGTTTTTTCCGATGGACATTGGCTCGGAACCGATAACTACGGGCGGGATATCTGGAGTCGCATCGTGTATGGCGCTCGCATTTCCCTCGTTGTCGGCATCGTTTCCGTCAGCTTAGGGCTGATCGGCGGGGTGGTGCTCGGCCTGTTAGCAGGGTATTACAGAAAACTCGACGGACTGATCATGCGGATTGTCGACTTGCTGTTTGCGTTTCCGGGAATTTTGCTTGCCATGCTTATCATCGCCATTTTAGGCACCGGCTTGATTAATGTGGCGATCGCTATCAGTATTTGGTCGATCCCGACATGCGCCCGCATCGTCCGCGGCAGCGTCTTGTCAGTAAAAAATCGCGAATATATTTTGGCGATGAAAGCGCTCGGGGCGAGCAACGCCCGCATTATCATCAAGCATATTTTGCCAAACTGTTTGGCGCCGATCATTGTGTTTGCGACGATGCGCATGGCAACTGCCATTTTATCTGCTGCCTCGCTCAGCTATTTGGGGCTTGGCGCTCAGCCGCCGACGCCGGAGTGGGGGGCCATGATTGCCGCTGGCCAGGCGTTTATGTGGACGTCGCCGCACATGACGGTCGTTCCAGGCATCGCTATTATGCTCGTCGTTTTCGCCTTTAACGTCGTTGGCGACGGATTGCGCGATGCGCTGGATCCAAACATGGATATCAATCAATAAAAAACTTATATATAGTGTGGAGGGAAAGCCAGTGAAAAAGAAAACGTATTGGTCGTATGTTGTGCTTGCTTTTGTTCTTGCCGTTTCCGCGGCGTTGGCCGGATGCGGAGGCAAATCCGCTTCTAACAACGCCTCGTCCAGTTCGCAAGGGAAAGGAAACGTCGCCCAGGAATTGACGTATGCGACGACATCTGACGTCGTTGGCCTTTCGCCGATTTTAACGAACGATTCCGTCTCGTCTGCCGTTATCGAGCAAGTGTATGAAACGTTGTTCGTCCGTGATCCGGAGACGATGGAAATCAAGCCGCATTTGGCGGAATCGTATGAAACTCCGGATGATAAGACGTGGGTCATCAAATTGAAAAAAGGAATTAAATTCCATGATGGCACCGACTTTAACGCGGAAGCGGTCAAGTATACGTTTGATAAACTAAGAGACCCGAAGACAGCGGCGCCAAGGGCATCGCTTCTTGAACCGGTCGAATCGGTGGAAGTGAAAGATGATTACACGGTAGTGATCAAAACGAAATACCCGTATGGTCCGATGTTGGCGGCCTTGTCGCATACGAACGCTTCCATTGTCAGTCCAACGGCTGATCAAAAACAAGATTTAATGAAACAGCCGGTCGGCACTGGCCCGTTTAAATTTGTTGAATGGGTGCCGGGCGACCATGTGACATTAGAGAAAAACGATGACTATTGGCAAGGGGCGCCGAAGTTGGAAAAAGTGACGTTCAAAGTTGTTCCGGAAGTGACGACGGCGATTTCGATGCTGCAAACGGGCGATGTGCAATTTATCGACAATATCCCGGCTGAACAGTTGTCCCGCGTCGAATCGATGAAAAATGTTCAGCTGATCAAAAAGGAAGGCACACCAGTCTACTATTTAGGCTTTAATATGAAAAAGAAACCGATGAACGAGCTTGCCTTCCGTCAAGCGGTTTCCTATGCGATCAACAAAGATGAGTATATCCAGCAGCTGAAAGGGCTTGGGGTGAAATCAAACAGCGTCATCGGTCCGAAAGTGTTCGGTTATGATGAATCGTCAGAAAACGTCGCTTACACCTATGATCCTGAAAAAGCGAAACAGCTCGTTGAAGAGCATGGCTATAAAGGAACGAAAGTGAAAATTTTGGTCGCCAATACGGCAAATTACATGAAAATGGCGGAGATCGTTCAAGCACAGCTGAAAGAAGTCGGTATCAACGCCGAAATTGAATCGATGGAGTGGGGCACCTTCCTTGATGCAACAAAGCAAGGAAAATACGATATCACATTCCTTGGTTGGACCAACAGCACGGCGGATGGCAGCGAGCTGTTTTATCCAAACTTCCATTCGAAAAACGCTGGAGTATCGAACCGGACGTTCTACAACAACCCGACATTCGACAAACTTGTCGAAGAATCACGTACGACGATCGATCCAGAAGTGCGGAAACAAAAGTTGAAAGAAGCGAATGAATTCTTGTTGAAAGATGCTGCCGTTGTTGTAATGAACCATGGCGTCGTGACGGCGGCTGTTGATCAATCGGTGAAAGGATTGGAGATCGATCCGACAGGACAATGGTCGCTCTATCACGTTCATAGAGAGTAGGGGATAGCATGGCTGAAACATTGTTGCGTGTCGAGAACCTTGTCACGACCTTCAGCACGGCGGAGGGAAAAGTCTCCGCCGTGCGGGGGGTTTCTTTTTCCGTCCGCAAAGGAGAAACACTCTGCATTGTCGGCGAATCAGGGTGCGGGAAAAGCATCACCTCGCTGTCGATTATGGGGTTGCTTCCTAACAACGGGAAGATTGAGAGCGGATCGATTGAGTTTGCAGGACGCGACTTGGTGAAATTGCCGAAAGAAGAGTTGCGCCGCATTCGCGGCAATGAAATCTCGATGATTTTCCAAGAACCAATGACAGCGCTCAACCCTGTGTTTACAGTTGGTTATCAACTTCGTGAGCCATTGATGCTTCATAAAAGACTGTCAAAACGGGAAGCGCACGAACAAAGCATTGAGCTGCTCAAGCAAGTCGGCATCCCATTTCCGGAAAAGCGGATGAAACAATACCCGCATGAGTTGAGCGGCGGGATGAGGCAACGTGTCATGATCGCCATGGCGCTTGCCTGTCATCCGAGCTTGCTCATTGCGGATGAACCGACAACTGCTTTGGATGTGACCATTCAGGCACAAATTTTGGATTTGATCAATGAGTTGAAACAAAAATTGAATATGGCCGTCATTTTGATCACTCATGACATGGGCGTGGTCGCGGAAATGGCGGATCGAGTGATGGTCATGTATGCTGGTGAGAAAGTGGAAGAAGGCGATGTCGAAAGTATTTTCGCCAACCCGCGCCATCCGTACACAAAAGGGTTGTTGAAATCCGTGCCAAGCGTGGATGATGAGGAGTATTCGCTCGAACCGATTCCGGGGACGTTACCCAGTTTAAATGAACAAATTGACGGTTGCCGCTTCCACCCGCGCTGTCCGTTTGCGACCGACCGATGCCGCACGGCGCCGCCGCTGGAGAGAAAAATCAGCAACAACCATTCTGTCCGTTGCTGGCTAGAGGAGGGTGCTCACAGCCATGAGCCAGTCCAAGCAGCCACTTCTTAAGTTGGAAAACGTTAAAAAATATTACCCGATCAGAGGGGGAGTGTTGCGACGCATCCAAGGCTACGTCAAAGCAGTGGAGAACGTTTCCCTTGATGTATTTGCCGGGGAAAGCATTGGCATCGTCGGCGAGTCAGGGTGTGGAAAATCGACCCTTGGCCGGACGATTCTTGGCCTTGAAGAGGCGACGGGGGGCGCCATCTTCTTTCGGGGGGAAGAGATCAGCCGTTTGCCGGAACGGCAACGCAAAAAGTGGAAAAAAGAGATGCAGATGGTGTTTCAAGATCCGTATGCGTCTCTCAACCCTCGCCAACGCATCGGACATGCCTTGGAGGAAGCGTTTATCATCCATACGAACATGACAAAGGCCGAACGCGAAGAGCGGGTATTGCATTTGCTTCAAGAAGTCGGGCTTCGTCCGGAACATTACGACCGATACCCGCATGAATTCAGCGGCGGGCAGCGACAGCGGATCGGCATCGCCCGAGCGATCGCCTTAAACCCGTCGCTCGTTATTTGCGATGAGGCGGTCTCTGCGTTGGACGTATCGGTTCAAGCGCAAATCATTAAACTGTTAAAAGACATCCAAGAAAAACATGAACTGACGTATTTGTTCATTTCCCACGATTTAGGGGTCGTTCGTCATTTTTGCGACCGGGTGCTTGTCATGTATTTAGGCCATACGGTGGAGCTAGCTCCATCTCGGGAGTTGTATGCCAATCCGCTCCATCCATATACAAAAGCATTGCTGTCCGCCATTCCTCGGCCGAAGCCAGGCGCGAAGCGGGAGCGCATTCGTCTTGAAGGGGATTTGCCGAACCCGGCCAACCCGCCAAAAGGATGTCCGTTCCATACGCGCTGCCTGGTGGCGACCGAACGATGCAAACAAGAGCGGCCGGAGTGGAAAGAAGCGGCTCCAGGTCATTTTGTCGCTTGCCATGAAGTGAAGTAAGGAGGAACTGCCATGGACTACCTATACCACCCATACCCATCGCAGCAGATGACGGTGTTCGCCAAAAACGGCGTTGTGGCGACATCGCAGCCGCTCGCGGCGCAGGCGGGGCTTGAGGTGTTGAAAAAAGGCGGCAATGCCATCGATGCGGCGATCGCTGCGGCTGCTTGCTTAACGGTTGTCGAACCGACATCGAACGGCATCGGCGGTGATGCGTTCGCCCTTGTTTGGACGGACGGGAAGCTGTACGGATTAAACGCGAGCGGCTATGCGCCGAAAGCGATCTCGATTGAAGCGCTGAAAGAGCGCGGCTATACAGAGATGCCGAAATACGGCTTTGCTCCGGTGACCGTTCCGGGGGCGCCGGCGGCGTGGGCGGCGCTGTCAAAGCGCTTCGGCCGCCTGCCGCTTGTGGAAACGCTCGCACCGGCGATCGCCTATGCGGAAAACGGCTATCCGGTTTCGCCAGTGCTCGGAAAGTATTGGGCTGCGGCGTTTCGTACATACAAAGAAGCGCTTCGCGGGCCGGAGTTTGCCGCCTGGTTTGCGACGTTTGCGCCGGGCGGCCGCGCGCCGAAGATCGGCGAAGTGTGGGCCTCGCCGGACCATGCGGCGACGCTGCGCTCCATTGCCGAAACGGAAGCGGAAAGCTTTTACCGCGGCGAGCTGGCGGAAAAAATCGCCGCCTTCTCGAAGCAATACGGCGGCTTTTTGGCGGCGGACGACCTCGCCGAGTATGAACCGGAATGGGTCGAGCCGATCTCCGTCTCCTACCGCGGCTATGAGGTGTGGGAAATTCCGCCGAACGGCCAAGGGATTGTCGCGTTGATGGCCATCAACATCATGAACGGGTTTGACGTGCCGAGCGTGCCGGATGTCGAGACGCACCACCGGCAAATCGAGGCGATGAAGCTTGCCTTTGCCGATGGGAAAGCGTACATCGCCGACTGCCGCTATATGAACTGCAGCCCAGACGAGCTGTTGTCGGAATCGTTTGCCGCGATGCGCCGGGCGCAAATCGGCGAGGAGGCGCTGACGCCGGAGCCGGGAACGCCGCCAAAAGGCGGAACGGTCTATTTGGCCGCCGCGGACGGCGAAGGGAATATGGTGTCCTATATTCAAAGCAACTACATGGGCTTCGGCTCGGGCCTCGTCGTCCCAGGAACGGGCATTGCCTTGCACAATCGCGGCCATAACTTCGCCTTTGATGAAGGCCATCCGAACGGGCTGGCGCCAAGGAAAAAGCCGTACCATACGATCATCCCCGGCTTTTTGACCAAAGGCGGCGCGCCGGTCGGCCCGTTCGGTGTCATGGGCGGATTTATGCAGCCGCAAGGGCATCTGCAAGTGATCATGAACACGATCGATTTTGACTTAAACCCGCAAGCGGCGCTCGATGCGCCACGTTGGCAGTGGATGGAAGGGAAAACGGTATTGGTGGAGCCGCACTTCCCGCGCCATATCGCTGAAGCGCTCGCCCGCAAAGGGCATGACATCCGCTTGGCGTTGGACAGCGGACTGTTCGGCCGCGGGCAAATCATTTGGCGCGATCCTGACACCGGCGTGCTCGCCGCCGGGACGGAGCCGCGCACGGACGGTGCGGTGGCCGCTTGGTGAGACTCACGATAAAGGGATGACTTCGATGAACCAGTGGCATTTGTTTCTCGCTTTTTTCCGCGTCGGCATGCTTGGATATGGGGGCGGCCCGTCTTCGATCCCGCTTGTGCGCGCTGAAGTGGTGGCGAAATACCGCTGGATGGAGGATGAAGAATTCGCTGAAATTCTGGCCATCGCCAATGCTTTGCCCGGCCCGATCGCCACGAAGCTTGCCGGCTATATCGGCTACCGTGTCGGCGGCGCGCTCGGTTTAGTGAACGCCGTGTTGGCGACGACGGCCCCGACGGTCGTGTTGATGATCGTGCTGTTGGCCGCCTTATCCTCGTTTAAAGACACACCATGGGTCGCTGGGATGACCAAAGCGGTCGTGCCGGTCGTGGCCGTCATGCTTGCCGAGATGACGTGGCAGTTCGCCAAACAGGCGCGCGCCGCCCTCGGCTGGCGGCCGGCCGCCCTGCTCCTTCTTGCCTGCTTTTTGGCCTTGCAGTGGCTCGGCCTTCATCCGGCGCTTGTGGTCGCAGTGTTGCTTGCGGCCGCGTTTGTCGGCCGAAGCAAGCCGAAGGCGGTGGATAGAGACAAAGGCGGAGAAAGGAGGGCGTCGTCATGATCTACTGGCAGCTGTTTCTCGCCTTTTTTTGGCCCGGCATTCTCGGCTACGGCGGCGGCCCGGCTTCCATCCCACTCATCGAGCACGAGGTCGTTGACCGCTACGGCTGGATGACGGTCAACGAATTCAGCGAGGTGCTGGCGCTTGGCAACTCTCTTCCCGGCCCCATTGCGACGAAAATGGCAGGTTATATCGGATACGAACAAGCCGGCGTCCTTGGCGCTGCCATCGGAGTGTTTGCCAGCGTCGCTCCGTCGCTTATTTTGCTGATGGCTCTTTTGCAGCTCTTGTACAAATGGAAAGACGCGCCGCAAGTGAAGCGGCTCACCGCCTACATCCGCCCAGCGATCGCCGTGATGCTCGGGATTATGGCGATCGACCTTTTCCGCGAATCGTACGAAGGGGCCGGGCTCGGCCAAACGGCGTTTCTCACCGCCGCGAGCGCTTTTTTGCTGCTGGGCAAATGGCGCATCCACCCAGCGTACGTCATCGTCTTGGCGCTTGTGTATGGGGCTTTCTTTTTGTCGTAATGCAGGGAAAATCTTTTCGGCGCTGCAACGGGATGCTTCATCCATGGGTGAGCATCCCTCTTTTTGTGGCAGCGCGGGCAAAAAAGAACATCGATGCAGAAATTCCTGTTGGAAAAGGCCGCAAAAAGCGCTCGGGACAGGAGCGTTTTCCTAATTTAGACGCCGGATGGCGAGCGCGGCAACAGCCGCGAAGGCAAACCGGCAGCGCCTTCACTCGACCGTAAATGTCGCCTTCGCCCGCGCGTTCGGCCAGTTTGGATCAGCGAGCCACCACTCAAGCGTATACGTCCCCGGTTCTAGGTCGCGGAACGTTTCCTGAAACGACAGCTCTTCCCCCTGTTTTAACGGCCGTTCCTCATAAATTTGCGCAAACATCTTCCCTTCGCTGAACTGCTTCATCTTTTGTCCATCGCGGTATAAAACGTAGTCATACTTTTTCGAGCTCGTAAACGTCACCGTTTGCACGCGTTCGGTTTGGTTTTTCACCGTGAAGGTAAACACGTATGCCCCGTTTTGTTTTTCATATGTCAGCGATGGCTCAAGCGTCCCGGCGATGATGCCTTTTCCGCCCGCGGGCGCCGGTTTGCCTGATGGCGCTGGGGCAAGCAAATCGTCTTTCGCTTGCGGCCGTTCGTCGGCATTGACATGCACGAGCAGTGCGCTCGCTGCCGCTACCCCTGCTAACGCCGCGGCGATGCCGATCACTTTTCCTTTGCCCATGTCGGTGCCTCCTTTTTACCTCTTTATAATATAGTCGTTTCCCATTTCGCTCTCGTTACAAACCGCAAAAAAATTGTGAAAAAACCGTTGTCCGCCTTGATATTTCTGGTATATATGCCCGATTTGTCTAATAAAATGTTACAAATTGAACAGCAATGAGAGTGGTTGAGGTGGGGATCGTTCACAACCGGCAAGCGACGCGATGAAGACGCTTCTAAGACATCCAACGAAAGCGGCGCCCATCATTGGCAAGACGAGTCTCATTTCACACTTCTCACTTCTCACATCCAACCTAGGGAGGGCGAGTGGTGTGCACGATTACATCAAAGAGCGTACGATCAAGATTGGCAAGTATATCGTGGAGACAAGGAAAACCGTTCGCGTCATTGCGAAAGAATTTGGCGTATCCAAAAGCACCGTGCATAAAGACTTGACCGAGCGGCTGCCGGAAATCAACCCGGAACTGGCCCAAGAAGTCAAACAAATTCTCGATTACCATAAATCGATCCGCCATTTGCGCGGCGGGGAAGCAACGAAGAAAAAGTATAAAAAGCAAGCAGTGAAAAACAACTGACTTTTTCCTTGCCATCTGCCGTTTGCAGTATCATTCCGGGAGGCAAATATGGTAGAATAAACAATTAGGAATGATTTTAGGGCAGAGGCAAGGAGGAGCAAGTCATATGTTTTCACGAGACATCGGCATCGACCTAGGCACGGCGAACGTCCTCATTTTCGTCAAAGGCAAAGGCATCGTGCTCAATGAGCCGTCCGTCGTGGCGATCGATAAACACACGAACAAAGTGCTGGCAGTGGGCGAAGAAGCACGACGAATGGTCGGACGTACTCCTGGGAATATTGTTGCCATTCGGCCGCTCAAAGACGGCGTCATCGCGGATTTTGACATTACCGAAGCCATGCTGAAGCATTTCTTAAGCAAGCTCGACCTAAAAGGCTTTTTCGCCAAACCGCGCATTTTGATTTGTTGCCCGACGAACACAACATCCGTGGAACGGAAAGCGATCAAAGAGGCAGCGGAAAAAAGCGGCGGCAAAAAAGTGTACTTGGAGGAAGAGCCGAAAGTCGCAGCCATTGGCGCCGGAATGGACATTTTTCAGCCGTGCGGAAACATGGTCGTTGATATTGGCGGTGGCACGACTGACGTCGCGGTTCTCTCGATGGGAGACATCGTCACCGCCTCTTCCATTAAAATGGCCGGGGACAAGTTTGATATGGAGATTTTAAACTACATCAAGCGCGAATATAAGCTGCTCATTGGGGAGCGAACGGCCGAGGAAATCAAGATTAAGGTCGCAACGGTATTCCCAGGCGCACGGTCCGAAGAAATCGACGTCCGCGGCCGCGATCTCGTCACCGGACTGCCGCGCACGATCACCGTTCGATCGGAGGAGATCGAACGGGCGCTTCGCGAGCCGGTGTCGTTGATTGTACAAGCCGCCAAAAGCGTGCTCGAGCGCACCCCGCCGGAATTGTCGGCGGATATTATCGACCGCGGCGTCATTTTAACGGGTGGCGGTGCATTGCTTCATGGCATCGATTTATTGCTGTCAGAAGAGCTGAAGCTTCCGGTGTTCGTCGCGGAGAATCCGATGGACTGCGTCGCTCTTGGCACCGGGATTATGCTGGAAAACATCGATCGGGCGCCAAAATCGCAATTGATTTAAAAAGCCGTCATGCCCTTTGGCCAAGAGATGGTTCATCTGGATCAACCTTATAGAGTCAACCTTTTGCGTCATTCAGGCGCAGACCGCTTTGGAAGGACGTTTTTCTCATGGCTTGATCAAAATGGATACAACCGCCGCCGGGACAAGCGAGGCGGGCAAAAAAGGAATGGCGGGGGATGCCGCGGCTGCCCTTTCCCGCTTATAATGAAAGATGGAATGGAAAGGAGCGGAGCGGCAGGGCAACGCGCCGCCCGCTTGACCATAGGGAACACCCCATCCGCCGCTACCCAAAGAGCGGCCGCGGCTTTTTCTGATCGATCGGACAAGCGAGGTGCTGGTCATGTTGAGAGGGTTGTACACCGCCGCGAGCGGCATGTTGGCGCAAGAGCGGCGCGTGGATTGGTTGACGAACAATTTGGCGAACGCCGAAACGCCGGGATACAAAGCCGATGCGGCCGCGATGAGAGCGTTTCCGGAACTGTTGATGAGCCGCCTCGAGGATCAACCGATCCCGACCGCCTCAAGGCGCGCCATCCCGACGCAAACCGTCATTGGGCCGCTCGTTACGGGCGTCTATATGCAAGAACTCATCCCGAACTTCCGCCAAGGGGATGTGAAAGAAACCGGCTTGGCGACCGATATCGCCCTTGTGGACGGACAAGTCCCCGTCGACCGGGCGAGCGGCCAGCGAGGCGCGCTGTTTTTTGCCGTCGCCAACGGTCAAGGGGAGGTCCGCTACACAAGAAACGGTCATTTCACCTTGAGCCCGGACGGCTACTTGACGACGCAAGAGGGCTGGTATGTGCTTGATGCCAATGGCGAGCGCATTCCGCTCTCAAGCGAGCGGTTTGCCGTCCGCGACGATGGAACGATCATCGATGAGAATGGGACGGCCACCCGTCTCGGCGTTGCATTCGCCGCCAATCCGCAAACGTTGGTCAAGGAAGGAAACGGCTTATTCCGCAGCACGACAGGGCCGTTGCCGCAGGCGCCCGGCAATGTGACGTATACGGTGAAACAGCGTTTTCTCGAGCGGTCGAACGTCGACATTGAGCGGACGATGACCGATTTGCTCGCTGCCTACCGCGCATTTGAAGCAAACCAAAAAATCGTCCAAGCGTACGACCGCAGCTTGGACAAGGCCGTCAACGAAGTCGGCCGCCTGAAATGATGAAAGGGGGACAAGCCCGTGCTCCGTTCGATGCTCACCGCCGCCAACACGATGAATGCCTTGCAACAGCGGCTCGATACGATCAGCCATAACATCGCCAACAGCAACACCGTCGGCTTTAAACGGCGCGAAGCGAGCTTTGCCGAGCTCTTGACCCAACAAATCGACCGCCTGCCGAACGACGAAGCGCCCCGGCAAACGCCAGCGGGCGTGCGCTACGGCAACGGGGCGCGTCTCGCTTCGACAATGCTCATCACCAAGCAAGGTGCGCTGGTGGAAACCGGCCGCCGCCTGGATTTTGCCTTGACGGACGAAAACCAATGGTTCCGCGTCCGTCTGGCCGATCAAAACGGTGCGGAAACGATCGGCTACACCCGCGCCGGCAACTTTTCGCTTGCGCCCATGAACGGCCAGCTTGCTTTGACGACAAGCGACGGCCTGTTTGTGCTTGATGAAAGGAACGCGCCGATTGTGCTTCCCGCCGATGCGCATGACGTACAGATGTCCCCGACTGGGACGTTGACGGCAACCAATACCGACGGCCGCGTCGTCGCCCGCGTCAATTTGGGCGTCACCATGATCCGCCGTCCGCAGCTTCTGGAAGCCCGCGGCGGCAATGTCTATGCGCTTCCCAACGTCCCAGGCGCGGCCGAAGAACTGAACGGCAGCTTGCGCGGCCAAATCAGCGTCAAGCAAGGCGCGCTCGAACAAGCGAACGTCGACCTTGGCGAGGAAATGGTCGGCCTGATGGCGACAAGCCGAGCGTATCAGCTCAACGCCCGCGCCGTTTCCATCTCCGAACAAATGCTCGGGCTGATTAACGGCATGCGCTCCTCATAAGGAGGATCGCGATGAGTGACGAGAGGCATCAAGAACCTATGCGCTCGCCGTCTTCCCGGATGGCGAGGCGGAAAGGCCGAGTAAGAAAGAGCCCGCCGACTCCCGCCGAACCGGAAGCCAAAGCCCTTCCGCCGGAAGGGGAGGCGGCCGCGCCGCGCCGGTTCGTCCGCACCCGGCTCATCCCGATCTGGCTTCGGCTGATCATCGTGATCGTCTTGATGGCCGCAAGCCTCGCCGCCGGCGCGGTCGTCGGCTACAGCGCCATCGGCGATGGGAAGCCGCTCGATGTATTCCGCCCGTCCACGTGGAAGCACATCATCGATATCGTCGAGAAAGGAACGGATCGCGGCTGATGAAGCCGCCAAACGAGAGAAAGGAGTTTGTCCATGCTTGACATCCAGCAAATCCAGTCCATCATCCCGCACCGCTATCCGTTTTTGCTTGTCGACCGCATTCTGGAAATCGAAGAAGGCAAGCGCGCCGTCGGCATCAAAAACGTCAGCGCCAACGAATCATTTTTCGCCGGCCATTTCCCGGAATACCCGGTCATGCCCGGCGTGTTGATCGTCGAGGCGCTCGCCCAAGTCGGCGCCGTCGTCCTCCTGCAAAGCGAGGAAAACCGCGGCCGCCTCGCCTTCTTCGCCGGCATCGACAACTGCCGTTTTAAAAAGCAAGTCAAACCGGGCGACCAGCTCCGCTTGGAAGTCGAAATCCTCCGCGCCCGCGGCGCCATCGGCAAAGGCAAAGGCATCGCCACCGTCGACGGCGAGCTTGTCTGCGAAACGGAGTTGATGTTCGCTCTTGGCGACAAACGAGCTGACTGAACAAAACGCGTTCCTTCGGGGAGCGCGTTTTTTTGTCGGCTGCGCTATATAGCGTGCGAATGAAAAGTTTCTTTCTGGGAAAGATAAACAAGGACCGGCCTTACATAAGGTCACCACAACCAATAGAAAGGAGCAGATAGGATGAAGAAAAAAGCGTTGCTGATCCGGCTGTTCAGCGCCCTTGTCGCCCTCTTTTTAGCGGCTGGATGCAATATGAACCGCGACAACAACAATCCTCCGCCGCCAAACAACCAAAACGATGTCAACGACCAAGACGTAAACCCGGCTGATGACATCAACCAAAACGATAACGTCGACAACGACAAAGACAATGACGGCATCCCGGACAACCGCGATACCGATTTGAACGACAACCAAAACAATCAACTCCCGCCGGGAGACGACACGAACAACGGACCGGGCGACGATGAGCGCGATACGGTTCCGGACCGCGAAGACCCGATTGAAGATCCGCGGGATGCGAATGACAAAGACAATAAAGACGAATAGCGCAAACAAAGGCTGCCTGTCGGGCGGCCTTTTCATTTGGCCAAAATTAGTACCGATTTCGGCTAGATATGTCTGTTGATATCCGCTATAATGGGGATGTCCATCGATTGTCGAAAAATGCGGACAGGAGAATCATAGGGGGGGGACACAATGGAAGAAACAATCAGCCTGCGCGAGCTGTTCGATACATTGCGCAAACGGCTTTGGCTCATCGTCCTGATCACCGCGCTCGCCACCGTCGTGAGCGGCGTGGTCAGTTATTTTCTACTGACGCCGATTTACGAGGCGTCGACGCAAATTCTCGTCAACCAGGCGAAATCCGAGCAGCAGCTCTACAACTTCAACGAAATCCAAACGAACGTGCAGCTCATTAACACGTACAGCGTCATCATTAAAAGCCCGACGATTTTGGAAAAAGTGAAAGACGAGCTCCACCTTGACCGGACGCTTGACGAACTGAACGAACAAATTCAAGTCTCAAGCGAAAAAGACTCACAAGTGTTCTCTGTCACCGTCCAAGACCCAGATCCAGCCATGGCGGCCAAGATCGCCAACAAAACGGCGGAAGTGTTCAAAAACGAAATCGTCAAAATCATGAACATCGACAACGTCACCATTCTCTCGAAAGCGGAAGTGAAAGAGCATCAAGCCCCGGTCAAGCCGAAGCCGCTTCTCAATATGGCCATCGCCTTTGTCGTCGGCCTCATGACTGGCGTCGGACTTGCCTTCCTGCTTGAGTATTTGGACAACACGATCAAAACGGAAGAAGACGTCGAAAAGCATCTCGGCCTGCCGGTGCTCGGCGCGGTCAGTTTGATCACGGCTGAAGGCGGCCAAAAAGCGAGACGCGAATCCGCCATTCCACAAACAAGAGGTGAAACCATTGGCTCGTAAACCAGCAACATCGATCCGCAAAGCGGAGCGGAGGCTGATCACGGTCGACAACCCAAAATCGCCCATCGCGGAGCAATACCGAACGATCCGAACGAATATCCAATTTTCATTCATTGATGCGCCGCTCCGCTCCCTAATTGTCACGTCAACCGGCCCTGGCGAGGGAAAATCGACCACCGCGGCGAACTTGGCTGTCGTCTTCGCTCAACAAGGGAAAAAGACATTGCTCATTGATGCCGACTTGCGCAAGCCGACCGTCCATTACACCTTCCGGTTAAACAACTACATGGGATTAACGAACGTTTTGACGGGTTCGGCGCCGCTGTTGTCGACGTGTCAAGCGACCGAAATCGACCACTTATCAATCTTAACGTCTGGCCCGATCCCGCCGAACCCTGCCGAGCTGCTCAGCTCGAACGCGATGGCGCAATGCCTCGAACAGTTGTATGAGACGTTTGATCTTGTCATCTTCGATACCCCGCCCGTCCTCGCCGTGACGGACGCACAAATTTTAGCCAACCAATGCGACGGCACGGTGCTGGTCATCGAAAGCGGCGGCACCGAAATCGAAGCGGCCATCAAGGCGAAAGAACTGCTCGAAGCGGCCAACGCCAAACTGCTCGGCGTTGTCTTGAACAAGCGGAAGCACCGTGACGGCGGGTACTATTACTACTATCAATACAAGTAACCACAAACGGCTTCCCGACCGCGGGAAGCCGTTCTGATAGAGAAAAGGGGAGAGAACCGTTGAGAAACTTCGTCTTCATCCTTTTGCTCACCGCCGCTTGCCTTGCCTTTCTGATCACCGGTCACTTGTACTGGGAGCGAAAAATCGAAGCCACGGTGCAAGCGGCGCGGGCGAAAGTCGAAACATCCGCCAAGCAAGAAACGGAGACGAGCCAAACGGAAGTGATCCTCGCCCGCGCCAAGCAGCTGCCAGCGGCCGCGCAAGCTGCCATCAAGCGGGCGGTGGAGGAACACCGTCCGATCCGCCTCGTCATCGCCGGCTCCGAATCAACGCCAGAGAACGGCGGCTGGCCTGAGCGGTTGAAACAAGCGCTCGATGACGCCTACGGGAAAGGCGTGTTTCACATCACCGTCCACGAATACGACGGCTTGACCACCGCCGACGCCGACCGACAGCGCATCGCCGCCGACTGGGCCAAGGACAAGCCGGATCTTGTCCTGCTTGAACCGTTTTTGTTAAACGACAACGGTGTCGTGACGATCGACGACACTCTTGCCCATATCAAATCGATCATCGACGAGCTCAAATCGGCGGCCCCGAATGCGGTCGTGATCTTGCAGCCGCCGAACCCGATTTACAACGCGACCTACTACCCGCGCCAAGTCGAGCAGCTTGAAGCGTTCGCGAAAGAGAACGGCTATCCTTACCTCAACCATTGGCACGCCTGGCCTGACGATCAAAGCGAAGAGCTGAACCGCTACGTCGACCCGCAAACCGACTTGCCGACCGAGGAAGGAGCCGCGCTTTGGGCCGATGCGCTCGCCAAGCGCTTCATCGCCCAATGAAAACGCGCACCTCTTAAGGTGCGCGTCGCATTTACTTCGCCGCCGTCGCTTTCAGCTCCAGATGCTCTTTCAACTCATTCGAAATCGCCAGCCGTTCGCTCTCTGGCACGATCAAGTAATAAATGCCATTGATTTTCGTCCCTTGTCCCGTAATATGCAGCTGCTTAATGTGCTTGCGGGCGTCTTTGTAATTCGCTTGAATTTCTTTCATTTCCTCAAACGTCAAGTTCGTTTTCACGTTTTTCCCGATCGCTGCGAGCACATCGCTGTAATTCGTGAGCGACGAGAAGCTGGCGCCTTTCTCAATAATCGCTTGAATGATCTGCTTTTGCCGGTCCTGGCGCCCGAAATCGCCGCGCGGGTCCTCTTTCCGCATGCGGGAGTATTTCAGCGCCTCGTCCCCGTTCAACGTAATCTCGCCTTTCGGGAAGTGCGTTCCTTCATACGTAAACGCGAACGGGTTGTTCACCGTCACGCCGCCGACCGCATCGACGATGTCGCGGAAGCTTTCCATGTTGACCTTAATGTAGTAGTCAATGGGAATATCTAAAAAGTGTTCCACCGTCGCCATCGTCATCTCCACTCCGCCAAAGGCGTACGAGTGGTTGATTTTATCTTTCGTCCCTTTTCCGATAATCTCCGTTCTCGTATCGCGCGGCACGCTCACCATGTCAATCGACTGCTTGTTTGGATTCACCGTCATGACGATGAGCGTATCGGCGCGTCCTTTATCCCCTTTCCGTTCATCGACGCCGATCAACAAAATGGAAATCGGCGTCTTCCGTTCAAACGAAACGTTTTCTTTCCGCTTCTCCGACTTCCAGTTGACGTTCTCGTGCATTTGGTTCGCCGTCTGTTTCACATGATGATAAATGGAATAGGCGAATATTCCTGCTCCAGCGAATAACACGACGAGCAATCCCGTCACCCAGCGGAGCCATGTTTTCTTCTTTTTTCGACGTTCTGCTCTCATGGGCACTCTTCCTTTTCCATTCAGAAATTTTCGTGCATACCATTTCGATTATAGACCGTTTTCGAAAAGAAGACAACTGACAGCCGCATTGGCGGGCGTTCCAGCTTGCCCCCTAATCAGTGGAATTTGCCTTCCATTTCGACAATGTTCGACAAATCTCATCCATTGATAGCCTGTTTTTCCTATGTTACCATAATAGGTGTTTAGTAGAGCGAAAAAAGGAGGAGTGGACGATGATCGACATTCATAGCCATATTTTGCCCGGCATCGACGACGGGGCCGCGACGACGGAGGACGCCATCGCCATGGCGCAGGCCGCGGCCAATGAGGGGATTACGACGATCATCGCCACTCCCCATCATCAAAACGGAAGCTACGATAACCCGAAACCGTCCGTTCTCTCTCTGGCGGCGGAGCTGAATGAGGAACTGAAACGGCGCGGCATCGCCTTGAACGTGCTTCCAGGCCAAGAAGTGCGCATCCACGGCGACTTGCTTGACGGCCTTGCCCGAGGCGAGGTGATGACGCTTGCCGATACATCATACATGTTGATCGAATTTCCGCCCGATCATGTGCCGAAGTATGCGGAGCAACTCCTCTTTGATGCCCAAGTGAAAGGGTTTATCCCGATCATCGCCCATCCGGAGCGAAACGCCGAGATCATCGAAACCCCCGAGCGGCTCTATCAGCTCGTCAAACGCGGCGCCTTGGCCCAGCTGACGGCATCAAGCATTACGGGCCATTTCGGCAAGAAAATCAAAACGTTCTCGTTTCAGCTGATCGAAGCGAACTTGGCCCATTTCATCGCCTCGGACGCCCACAACACGAAAACGCGGCCGTTTCGCCTCCGCGAGGCGTACGAGGTGATCCGGAAAGAATACGGGACAGACATGGTGTACTACTTCCAAGAGAACGCCGAGCTGCTCGTTCGCGGCCAAGCCGTGTTCCGCGACGAACCACAGCGGGTGAAAAAGAAAAAGTTCCTTGGCCTCTTTTAGAAATAGTTGGCAGTATGATATAAAATAATTTAGAAATACTTCTTTTCTTTTGCCCGTTCGTTGTCGAAACATGGCTTGTTTCTTGTAGAACGATTCAGAATGATGTCGACCGACATCCAATAGCGGCGGCTCTTTCTTTAAGACAGTTTGGCTCGCGCGGCAAGAGATTCATAGCGGCGGCTTCTTTGTCTTAAAGACAGGCCGTTTTCTTCGTTGATGCCGTTTCGTTCGGTGATGTCTCCTTACCGTTATCAATGGAGGCACTCGGCCATGCCGTGGGTGGGGACGATGACGGTCCTGGCACCTTAGACGCTAGTCGTCGAGGGTGTGGCGTGAGGGCGGGTTAGATGCCCGATTTTTCACTCGTTTTTATCTAATTCAGTGATTATGAGTCAGGCGTATCGTTTATAATAGAAAGATAGAGGATCCGTAATCTGTGAAAAGAGGCGATACGCGCATGGAACAAACTTGGGCGTTAAAGGTTGAGCGATTTGGAAAGATCAAACAGGGGGAAATCGATATTGCCCCGTTGATGTTGTTTGTCGGCGACAACAACAGTGGGAAAAGCTATCTGATGTCGCTTCTTTGGGGGGTGTTGTCCGAGGGGCGCAAGCTGTTTCCAAAAGACCCTCCGAACACGTCCACGTACAAGGAAATCGATCGCTTTCTTGAATCGTCTATCGGCGATGACTGCCTCATCCAAGACCGTGAAGCGCAACTGTTTGTCCAATGGTTTAATGATGTTCTCAGAAACAAAAAAAGCGAGTTGGTTAGAACGATCTTTCGGCGCAAAATCCCGATCGGTTCGTTAAGCATCGAGCGGTACCGCCGTTCTGAACCGCTGCGAATCATCTTTGAAAAGAAAGATTCGCTCCAAGGCGCTCGTTTTTCGACGGGGAAACACTATATTCGCATCCCGTATACGGATCGAAGCAAGGGACAAGCGACAGAGCGGTATCGCATGGCTCAATACATTACGTGGAATTTGCTGATGGATGGACTTACATCGCCGTTTTACCCACCATCCAGACAAGGCGGCATCCAAGGGCGGGCCATTGGCGAAGCGCTGTATTTGCCCGCTTCGAGAACAGGGTTCATGTTGTCTTACAAGGCGCTGGTGCAAGAGATGATGGAACGGATGATCAACGAAGAACATGAGGAACCATCCCTTGACTTCACGTTGCCTGTCTATCGATTCTTGCAAGCGTTGTTGCGTTTGGAGGAAAACGGACAGTCGAAATATGCGGACATCGGACGATTTATTGAAACTGAGATTGCCAACGGAACCATGGACCAAGAAAAAGGACCGATTCCATCGTTCTACTATTGCCCACAAGGCAAACAAGAGCGCTTGCCGTTATACGTCACATCGTCGCTTGTAACTGAACTGTCGCCGCTCATTTTGTTTTTAAAATCAAAAGCAACGTACCGTTCACTCTTTTTTGAAGAGGCAGAAGCGCATCTGCATCCACGCGTCCAGCGCATATTAGCGACAGCGCTTGTCAAGTTGGCCAACCGAGGCATGCCGGTGTGGTTGACCACCCATAGCGATATTTTGTTCCAACAGGTGAACAATTTGATCAAACTTCACCAGCATCCAAAGAGAGAACAGTTGATGAAAACGTATGGCTATGTCGATGAGGACGCGATTGATCCGAAAAAGGTGAGGGCGTACCAGTTCCGCATGCAAGGCCAAGACACGATCATCACGCCGCTCATTCCGACCGAAAACGGCTTTCCGGCGGAAACGTTCAATGAAGTCATTTGGCAGTTGAATGAAGAGACGTATGCATTCCAGATCGGGGAAGAGGATGGAGAGGATGAATAACCTCGAATTGGGGCATGAAGTTCCTCAACAACGCATTCCACTGAATGACTCCGGACAAGGAGAATACACGTTGTAACGTTTCCCTGCCGCGCCATGCTATAATGGCGTCAAGGAGGTGAAGCCATGAGCCAAGAGCTGAAAGAATTGCTTCGTTCCGTCTTGCAAGAAGAACTGAAACCAGTCCACGACAGGCTCGAACGGTTGGAAGGCGCAGTCGGGCACATTCGTCAAGACGTATCGCAGCTGCAGCAAGATGTATCCCAGCTTCAGAAGGAAGTCACCCAACTGCAAGAAGGCCAACGGACATTGGAAACGACGGTTTCCCAAATTCAAAAAGACATTATCCAGTTGCAAGAAGGCCAACAAATAGTAGAACACGAGATGGCCGGCATGAAGCAGATGCAAGAGCGAATCCTCGAAGAGCTGCGCATTTCCAAACACAATCAAGCACTCATTTTAAACGATGTCACCAGCATAAGAAAATCCGTCGATGTCACCGTCTCGTACTTGCAGCGCCGATCCGATGTGATGTTTGACAAACTGATCGATCATGAAAAAGAAATCTTGAATCTGAAATCAAAAATGCCAAACTAAGTCCCGAAAAGGGGCTGTTTTTTATGCCCATATGCATCGGCGCATCGGCGCAGCCAGCGTTGCACCGATGCGCGGGGGCATAGGGGCCAACTATACATAGGGGGTTACGTACCACGTCAACTACCCCCACTTAGCTAACGCTTGAAGTGGGGGCTTGCAACTCCCCAGAAGTGCAAACGGACTTCGTCCTCCTTCCTTGACTTGGGGTTGCATCAGGGGGCAGGTTGACGACTACCCAACGACGCAGGTCATGCCTGCATCGTTACCGATTCTCTCGGTGTGTCTGTTGGCAGTACTTGGCTTCCACACACAACAGACGGACCTACGCTCGATGTTTTACGGTTACAACGTTTCCTGTAACCAACTCCATACATCGAGTAGCCGTGATTGGAGTGCCTTTATTGAACGGTTTTCTCCACGCCTTTATTATATCATACACAAAAGAAAGGGGGGAACGCGCATTCCTCTCCCACTTACTCCCTTTGGTCGTTGAAGTGGGAGTCTCCTGCGCGAAATAGGATGAAAAAAGTACGCAAAGCGATCATTCCAGCAGCGGGGCTCGGCACACGATTTTTACCAGCGACAAAAGCGATGCCGAAAGAAATGCTGCCGATTGTTGACAAGCCAACGATTCAATACATCGTCGAAGAAGCGATCGCCTCCGGCATTGAAGATATCATCATCGTCACGGGGAAAGGAAAACGCGCGATCGAGGACCATTTCGACAACGCTTTTGAGCTTGAACAAAACTTAATTCAAAAAGGCAAATACGACTTACTCGAAAAAGTAAAAGAACCATCGAAAGTCGACATCCACTACATCCGCCAGAAAGAGCCGAAAGGGTTGGGACATGCCGTCTGGTGCGCACGCAACTTTATCGGCGACGAACCGTTTGCCGTTCTGCTTGGCGACGACATCGTCCAAGCGGAAACACCATGCTTAAAACAATTAATTGACCAATATGAACAAACTCTCAGTTCCGTTATTGGTGTCAAAAGAGTGCCTGATAACGAAACGCACCGTTACGGCATCATCGATCCAATTGAACAACACGGACGCCGTTACCAAGTCCGCCAGTTCGTTGAAAAACCAGCACCAGGCACTGCGCCATCGAACTTAGCGATTATGGGAAGATACATACTCACACCGGAAATCTTCTTATTCCTTGAAAAACAAGAAACCGGTGCTGGCGGCGAAATCCAGCTCACCGACGCGATTCAAAAATTGAACGAAATCCAGCGCGTCTTCGCCTACGAATTCGAAGGAAAGCGCTACGATGTCGGCGAGAAGCTCGGATTCATCCAAACGACGATCGAGTTTGCGGTGCAAAATGAAGAATTAAGAGACGATTTGCTTGCATTTATGGAGAACATCATAGCACAAACAAAGCAAGGCATGAACGTATAACGAGCCGCCACATACGGCTCGTTTTTGATTATGGTGAAGGGGGACGCAAGCGTTGGCGTATCGACAACGATTAACATTTTTAATGCTGCTTGATTCAGCGATCGTGCTGACGGCGATTTATATTAGCGTATTTACACTATATCCGCACGTAGAAATATTAAAACATAAACCGATTTTATTGTCAGCGGTCACGCTGTTAGTAAGCCATCATCTGTTCGCCTTCGTTTACCGGTTATATCAGAAAGCGTGGGAATACGCGAGCATCGGTGAATTGACGGCGATCATTCAAGCCGTCACGCTTTCGATCGTGACGACAGCGGCCGTGCAGTGGGCCGTTTTTCAAGACATTTACGCCCGTGCGCTCATGATCACGTGGATGATCCACGTTCTTTTCATCGGCGGCTCGCGTTTCGTTTGGCGTGTGTTTCGCGACCGCTACATCAAGCCAAACGTCAATAAACGGCGGACGATGATTATCGGCGCTGGCGCCGCGGGCATGATGGTGGTGCGTCAGCTCATCAACAACCCGGAAGCGGAATTGAAACCGATCGTGTTTATTGACGATGACCCGAACAAGCAAAAACTGCAGTTTTTTGGCATTCCTGTACTTGGCACGACAAACGATATTGAAGACGTTGTCCAAGCTTTGCGTATTGAACACATTATTATCGCCATTCCGTCGCTGACGAAAAAACAACTGAACCGCATTTTTGAACAATGCGCGAAAACGAACGCCAAAACGCAAATCGTCCCTAGATTGGAAGATATTGTAACAGGAAAAGTATCCGTCAGCCAGTTCCGCGACGTGCAAGTCGAGGACTTGCTTGGCCGCGAACCCGTCAAGCTCGATATCGAAAGCATCGCTGGCTACATTGAAAACAAAACGATTTTAGTCACCGGCGCGGGTGGCTCGATCGGTTCGGAAATTTGCCGCCAAGTGTGCCAATTCCGGCCGAAAAAACTCGTCCTTCTCGGCCATGGGGAAAACAGCATTTACCAAATCGACATGGAACTGCGTAATCAATACAAAGATCAGATCGAGATCGTTCCTGTCATCGGTGATATCCAAGACCGAGAGCGCATGTTTGAAGTGATGGAAGAGCACAAACCGGACGTCGTCTACCATGCCGCTGCTCATAAACATGTGCCATTGATGGAATACAACCCGAAAGAAGCGGTCAAAAACAACATTTTCGGCACGAAAAACGTTGCCGAAGCAGCCGATACGTTCGGGGTACATACGTTTGTTCTCATCTCTTCGGACAAAGCCGTCAACCCGACAAACGTTATGGGAGCAACCAAACGATTCGCCGAAATGCTCATTCAGCAACTCGACAAACAAAGCAAAACGAAATTCGTCGCCGTCCGTTTCGGAAACGTCCTCGGCAGCCGCGGCAGCGTCATCCCGCTGTTCAAAAAACAAATCCAAGCCGGCGGCCCGGTCACCGTCACCCATCCGGACATGACACGCTACTTCATGACCATTCCTGAAGCGTCCCGCCTCGTCATCCAAGCCGGTGCCTTGGCCAAAGGTGGCGAAATCTTTGTCCTCGACATGGGCGAGCCGGTAAAAATCGTCGACCTTGCGAAAAACTTAATCAAACTGTCCGGCTACACTGTTGAAGAAATCGGCATCGAATTTACCGGCATCCGTCCGGGCGAAAAATTGTTTGAAGAATTGCTTAACGAAAACGAAGTTCATCCAGAGCAGGTGTTTCCGAAAATATTTATTGGAAAAGCAACAATGGTGGACGAAAAAATCCTTAACGACTTTATGGAAGAGTTTGAAGAGATGGATAGAGAAGAGGTTAGGGAAAGATTGTTGGGGATTGCCAATAATCGAATTTTAGCCCAAAATCAAGCAAGAAAGATAGCCTTAAATTAATATCATCTTTCTATTTACTAGGAGGAGATCGTTTGAACGTTCTTTTTTTAACTCTTGCATATCCAGAAGGAAAAGGACAACGTAATATCTATACGGATCTAATGCAAGAGTTTTATGAAAACGGTGATACAGTATATGTAGTATGTCAACGTGAAAGACGCTCGGGTAAGCCAACAGAATTTAAAATAGAAAACGGCATTCATGTATTGAGAGTTAGAACGGGTAATGTCACCAAAACCAATATCATTGAGAAAGGAATTTCAACAATTCTTCTAGAGGGGCAGTTTATCAAAGCAATTCGAAAATTTTTAAATGATGTTAAGTTTAATTTAGTTCTATATTCTACACCCCCTATTACTTTCGAGCGTGTAGTGAAATATGTCAAAGAACGCGATGGATGTAAATCGTATTTACTATTAAAAGATATTTTTCCTCAAAATGCTGTCGATATCGGAATGATAAGAGAAAATAGTTTAATATGGCATTACTTTAGAGCGAAAGAAAAACGCCTTTATGAAATTTCTGATTATATCGGTTGTATGTCTCCAGCAAACGTACAATATGTATTAAAACATAATCCTGAAATTGATAGAAGTAAGGTGGAAGAATGTCCAAACAGTATTAAACCGTCTCCTTTACGGAAAGATGATGTGAAACGCTCGGAGATACGTAGAAAATATGGTATTCCTGAAGACTCAGTAGTGTTTATTTACGGTGGAAATCTTGGTCGTCCACAAGGAATAGGATTTTTACTTGAAGTTATTGATTATATGAAAGATCGAACAGATGTATTTTTTCTAATAGTTGGATCTGGGACAGAATACGAGAAAATTAAGCAACATTTAGAAATAGGTTGTTATCGTAATGCAAAATTATTCAAGTTCCTACCAAAGGAAGAATATGACGTGTTGCTTAATAGTTGTGATGTAGGTCTTATATTTCTAGACCCACGATTTACTATTCCTAATTTTCCATCTAGATTAACAGCATATATGGAGGCAGCACTTCCGGTAGCAGCTGCAACAGATGTCAATACAGATTTAAAAGACATATTAAGAGAAGCGGGTTGTGGAATGTGGGCGGAAAATGGTGATTTAAAGAACTTTTGTGCAATTATAGATACTTTAGCTTCTGACAGTAATTTACGTTATCAGATGGGGTTAAATGGTCGGAAATACTTAGAAAAATACTATACAGTTTCAAGAGCATATAAAATCATTACTTCTCATTTAAAAAAACAGGAGTTGAATAAATAAAATGTTTAAAGATAAAACTTTGCTTATTACAGGTGGAACAGGTTCTTTTGGTCATGCGGTTCTGAAACGTTTCCTTTACACTGATATCGGAGAAATTCGTATTTTCTCACGTGATGAGAAAAAACAAGATGATATGCGCAAAGAACTAAAAAGTGATAAAGTGAAATTTTTTATAGGAGATGTGCGTGATTATAATAGTGTTGCGGCGGCTATGCATGGCGTAGATTACGTCTTTCATGCGGCGGCATTGAAACAAGTCCCATCCTGTGAATTCTTCCCTATGGAAGCAGTAAAAACAAATGTGATTGGTACGGAAAATGTCTTGAATGCGGCTATTGCTCATGGAGTCAAAAAAGTAATCTGTCTTTCCACGGATAAGGCGGTTTATCCGATTAACGCAATGGGAATATCAAAAGCGATGATGGAAAAAGTAATGGTGGCAAAATCTCGAACGGTTTCTCCGGAGAAGACGATTATATGTGGAACAAGATATGGAAACGTGATGTGTTCACGTGGATCCGTTATCCCGCTTTTTATACAACAAATAAAAAAAGGCGAGCCATTAACCGTTACAGATCCAAATATGACCCGTTTTCTTATGTCTCTAGAAAATGCAGTAGAATTAGTGTTATTTGCGTTTGAAAATGCAAATCAAGGCGATATTTTCGTACAAAAAGCTCCAGCATCTACGATTGGAGATTTAGCTCAGGCTGTGAAGGAGATTTTTAATGCGGATAATGAAATTCGGATTATTGGAACACGCCATGGAGAAAAACTGTATGAAACACTTTTAACCCGTGAAGAAATGGCTCAAGCCGAAGATTTAGGAGATTATTATAGAATTCCTGCTGATACGAGAGATTTAAACTATGATAAATATTTTACAGATGGTAAACATGAAATTAGTGAAAGTTTAGACTATAATTCTCACAATACAGAGCGGCTTGATGTTCCACAAATAAAAGAACTACTCCTAAAGCTAGATTACGTTCAAAAAGAATTGGAAAGCTGGGGAGTAAGAGTATGAAAACAGTTTTAATCACTGGAGCAAATGGCTTTATAGGGAAAAACTTAATCGCAACGCTGGAGCGTATGGAAGATGTAGAGATTTTAAAATATGGTTCGGAAAACACTGTTGAGCAACTAGAAGAATTTGTAGAAAAAACAGATTTTGTGTTTCATCTGGCGGGAGTCAATCGTCCTAAGGATGTAAAGGAGTACGAAACGGGGAATAAAGGATTTACGGAACAGCTACTTCACATACTTAAAGAAAAGAATAAAAAAATTCCAGTACTTTTGTCTTCATCGATCCAAGCTACTTTAAATAATCCATATGGTATAAGCAAAAAAGCAGCAGAAGATGCCGTTTTTCAGTATGGTGAGGAGACAGGAGCCAACGTTTATGTATATCGTTTGCCAAATGTATTTGGAAAATGGTGCAGACCAAACTATAACTCCGTAGTAGCTACTTGGTGTTATAATATTGCAAACAATTTACCAATACAAATTAATGATCCTGGTACAAAGTTAACTCTTGTTTATATTGATGATGTCATTGAAGAGTTTATCAATGCATTGCAAGGAAAAGAAAATAGGGATGCAAATGGTTTTTGCTCTGTAAAGCGGACTTTCCAAGTAACACTAGGGGAGTTAGCAGACATACTATACTCCTTCAAAAAAAGCAGAGAAACACTGGTGATGCCGAATCTTGAAGGAGACTTTGAGCGTTTCCTATACGCTACGTATATTTCTTATCTTCCTAAAGATGAGTTCGGTTATCATCTAGATATGAAACGTGATAACCGTGGCTGGCTTGCGGAATTTATGAAATCGAATCAGTTTGGGCAAATTTTTATATCACGCACAAAGCCAGGGGTTACGAGAGGAAACCACTGGCATCATACGAAAGTAGAAAAATTCCTTGTTATTGAAGGAGAAGCGGTAATTAAATTCCGCTCCATCCATGGAAGTGAAATTATAGAATATAGAGTTTCCGGAGAAGAACTAAGGGTGATTGATATTCCACCTGGTTACACGCATTCCATAACAAACATTGGAAAAACAGATGTTATTACTTTGTTTTGGGCCAATGAAATATTCGATCCAGAACAACCTGATACGTACTTTTTGGAGGTTTAATCAATGGAAAAGTTAAAAGTAATGACCATCGTTGGAACTAGACCAGAAATTATCCGACTGTCTGAAACGATTAAAGCTTGTGATAAATATTTTAATCATATCCTTGTCCATACTGGACAAAACTGGGATTATACTTTAAATCAAGTGTTTTTTGAAGAATTGGGACTAAGAGAGCCTGATTATTATTTAAATGCAGCAGGCTCCAATCTTGGTGAAACAATGGGAAATATCATATCTAAGTCTTACGAAGTTCTGCAAAAAGAAATGCCGGATGCATTGCTTATACTCGGAGATACGAACAGTTGTTTGTCTGCAATACCGGCAAAAAGACTAAAAATTCCTATTTTCCATATGGAAGCAGGAAATAGATGTTTCGATCAAAACGTACCGGAAGAAATAAATAGAAAAATCGTAGACCATGTCAGTGACATCAATCTGCCTTATACCGAACATAGCCGAAGATATTTATTATCAGAAGGGATAAGAAAAGAGCACATTTTTGTTACAGGCTCTCCGATGACGGAAGTTCTTCATAAAAACATAGAGAAAATTCAAAACAGTAAGGTGCTTGAGGAATTAGGACTGGAACCAGGCAAATATATATTAGTTTCTGCGCATAGAGAAGAGAATATAGATATTGAGAAAAACTTCTTTTCGTTGATGAATGCTTTGAACAGCATAGCTGAAAAATATCAGCTTCCAATTATATATTCTACTCATCCAAGAAGTTGGAAACGCATTGAAGAGCGTGGGTTTAAGTTTCATCCATTAATTAGACAACTTAGACCGTTTGGATTCTTTGATTATAATAAACTTCAGTTGAATGCTTTCTGTGTTTTATCCGATAGCGGTACGCTATCCGAAGAGTCGGCAATACTTGGATTTCCAGGGGTATTAATAAGAACCTCCACGGAAAGACCAGAAGTACTTGATAAAGGAACAGTCGTCATTGGTGGAATTACGGAGCGAGATATTGTACAAGCTGTAGAACTGAGCAGGACGATGTGGGAGAATCGAGAAAAAACTGTACTAGCCAATGACTATATCGATGACAATGTGTCAGTGAAGGTCGTGAAGATAATACAAAGTTACGCGAAAATTGTGAATCAGTTTGTCTGGAGAAAGGACATATAGTATTATGAAAATCATGGTTTTTGATGTGCCAGCTGAAGCAGGTGGTGCATTATCAGTCTTGAATGATTTTTATAAAGAGGCTACATCTTGTGAAGATAAAAATATAGAGTGGATTTTTGTTATTAGTACGCCCTTTCTTCAAGAAACAGAGAATATTAAGGTATTAAGATTTCCATGGGTAAAAAAAAGCTGGGGACATCGACTGTATTTTGATAATATTGTTGCGCCTCGGCTGGTACGAAAACATAAGGTCGATAAAGTTTTATCACTACAAAATATAGTTGTTCCTAATGTTGATGTTCCCCAAATACTATATGTCCATCAGTCTTTACCATTTGCTTCTTATAGATTTAGTTTTATGGAAAATAAATTATTTTGGATTTATCAAAATATAATTGGTAAAAAAATTATTGATTCAATAAAGAAAGCAGATAAAGTAATTGTTCAAACAGAGTGGATGAAAAGAGCTTGTGCTGAAAAAGCATATATAAAGGATGATAAAATATTTGTAGTGGCTCCAAACATCAATATTAATATAAAAAATTTTTTTGAAGCGAACCAACAGTCTCTTTCAACATTTTTTTATCCTGCGAGTGGATTAAGCTATAAAAACCATAATATTGTGTTAGAAGCTTGTAAAAAATTAAAAGAAAAAGGTATCAAAGAATTTAAGGTGATTTTTACTCTCAAAGGCAATGAGAATAACTATATCAAGAATTTGTATAAAGAAGTAAAAGCACAAAAGTTACCTATAGAATTTGTCGGAAGTCTTACTAGGGAACAGGTTTTTGATTTATATACTAGATCAGTTTTAATATTTCCATCGTATATAGAAACTTTTGGACTGCCTTTGCTGGAAGCAAAATTGCATAAGGGAATTATATTTGCGTCTGATTGTCCGTTTTCTCATGAAATATTGGATGGATATGAAAATGCATATTTCTTTGAACCATTTAACGAAAGAGAACTAGTTCGTTTAATGAGTAGTAGTATAAATAAGGAGTTAGAGTATAATAAACATTTTAATTTTGAAAACGATAAAGAGATATTTGAGAAGAATATGATAGATATAATAGTTTAAATAAATATTTGATCTGTTTTTTAGAACTATTTTTGCAGTGTATCAATAATAAAAATAAGAGGGAGAATTTAATGAAAATTTTATTTGTAGGGAGTGTTATCAAAACAGAAGATTGCTTAAAAAATCTAGGTCCATCAGTGGCAGGTAATAAGATGCAAATGGGGATTATAAAAGGGCTTAAGAAACACTTTGGTGCGAATCTTTCAATTCTAACGGAGCGACCAATTGCATCATTTCCTCGAGAAAATGTTCTTTATATTAACTATGGGATTATCGAACTAACTAAGAATATTATTGCTAAAAAGGTACCCTTTATAAATATTTTTATATTAAAACAGTTATCTCAAATCTTTAGTGCGTTTTTTTTGATTTGTGAATGGATAAAAAAGAATAAAGATGAACAAAAAGTTATTATTTGCTTTAATGCTTTTCCTTATATAGCTATACCTGTTCTATGGGCAGCCAAATTATTTAACGTTAAATCAATTTGCATATTAGCTGATCCACCGATAGATTCAGTTAGTCGTGGATTTTTGGGTAAAATCGCAAAGTTGATTGAAGACAAATCAACAAAGAAAAGTATAAAAAAATTCGATGGGCTTGTTGTTTTAAATAAAAATATGATTGCAGAATATGCTCCTCATTCAAAGTATATTGTGGTAGATGGAGGCTTTGATTTAGAAGAAACTCCGCACACACCGTGTGGAGGACAATGGGTTAATTTGTCTCCGGAAGAACCATTAAAAGTAGTATTTAGTGGAGCTCTTGTCGAATACAATGGTATTGTAAACTTAATAGAAGCTACTAAGTTAGTAAAAAATCCAAGGTTTATATTAGAAATATATGGATATGGTCCTCTTGAAAATTATGTGAAAAAGATAAGTGAAGAGGAAAGCAGAATTATATATAAGGGGAAAGTCTCTAATACCGAGATGATGAAAATTCAACAAAACTCTGCTTTATGGGTCAATCCACGCCCAGTTCGGGATCCTATAAGTATGAACACTTTTCCATCAAAAATGATAGAGTATTTAGTAAGTGGGACTCCTGTAGTTACTACAAAATTAAACGGATTTACAGAGGATTATTTTGATCACATGTTTGTTTTTGAAGATGAGAATCCCCAATCAATGGCGGATACTATTGATTATATATTAGCATTAGATAGAAATGAATTAATAAAAAAAGCTACTAATGCGCGCCAATTTATATTGAAAAATAAAAATTGGGATGTGCAAACGAATAAGATTGTAGAATTTATGAATAGCTTAGAGTAACGGTAACTATTCACCCCAGTGCTAGTGTATAAAAAAGCCCAGCACAAATAGGGCATTTCGGTCATAGAAAATGCCCTAGGTAGCGGAAAGAACTCGATCGATCGTTTCGCCTGCCAACAGAAGACATAACGAATCCCACACGTTTTTTTCGTGTTTCGTCAGTGTGGAAACGATGCTTCTTGCGATGCAAAACGACTGCGCGAATGTTTCTTCGCGAAACGTACCCGAAATGTTCTCTTTGACTTTGACCATGCGAAGATCGCGTTCGGCTTGGTTGTTGTCAAAGGGAACATGTACTTCACGTAAGAAACGCAGCGCTTCTTCCTTTCGTTTTTGAAGCCGTCGAACAAAAGCGAGTGCTTTTTTCGGAAGAGGCGTCATCGTTTCTAATCGGTGTTGTGCTCTTTCTAGGATGCGATCATACACTCGTTCCCACCGTCTCGCTTCTTCTTCGGAAAGTGCACCGTGATGGGCTTCGACGGCTTGCTTGGCGGCTAACAGAAACGTGGTCATGCGCATCGCCCACGTATGCCCTTGTTCGATGAATCCTTTTAACTCACGCAAATGGTGGGCATGACAAAGGGCATGTGTGGCTTTCGTGTATCTCGGATACGTACCGAATGCATCATGCATCATCGTCCCTTTGTATTGTGGAAGAACCCCGATCTCATCCGTTGCTTTCTTTCCACGAGAAGCGTGAGGAGCCAAGTATGTATATCTCGATGTACACGCGACATGCACCCATGCGAGTTTCCCATTGATGCGCAAACTCGTTTCATCGACATGCAGGATGTTGGATTCAAGTAAGGCGTCTTCGATGATGTCCATATTTGATTCCAGCGATTCGCGTCCTCGTTTCACCATATTGGCAAGAGTTCCCGTACTAATCGAGTGTTGATATAACGCTTCGATTGTATCACTTAAACGCTTGTACGGGATCAATTGGATATGATGTAAATAAACAACGAGCGCCGTGAGCCGTGGACCGTATTGCACATGATTCGTGACATGGGATGGGAATTCGGCTTGTTGCACGCATCGACAATGTGGACACGATTTCACTTCACGTTCATGTTGTGTCACCTCGATCGCCACAGGAGGGACATCAAACACTTGACGGATATCGACTTTGAACGGTTTGACTTCACGCAAAGAAGCTCCACATCCTTGACACGTATGCACACGGTGGACGACACGATGATGTGGATGTTCCACTTGACGGAGCGTCTTCCCCTCATGTCCCTCTTGCCCACCAGGCTTTTTGCCAGACGGCTCGCGGGAGGAACGCTTTTTCTCAAAACGGTCAGAAGATGGGGGCAAATGGCTATTAGAGCTGTTTTTTTTCGTGCGTGCTTCCAGCTCTTGAACACGGTACTTCAGTTGTTCATTTTCTTTGCGTAGTTGTTTGTTTTCGTGACGCAAATGTTCATTTTCTTGAATGAGTTGATGAATGAGCTGTTTTTGTTGTTGAACTTTGCCGATTAAGCCCTCAACTGTAAATACAGCTTGTTGTACCGTCAACATGCGATTCACCTCCTTGTCTATCAATATTCACATCATAGACAAGGAAAGAAGAAAATATTCAGCTCACTTTATGATGTGGCTGAATAGTTACGAGTAACGGATTAGAACAACCGCGATGGTGTGGATTTATTTACTGCATGTATGATGCCGCATCTTTATGCATAACTTCGAGTTCTTACTCTGGTTTTACAACACCATCATATAAAATGGAGAAATATAGAAGGTATATTATTAAAAATAATAAATGTCTTAATTAGTGGGGATAATTATGCTTACAAGTAAAGTTAAGGAGAGTTTGAACCAAAAACAAATTTCTAAATTAAAATTTAATACACAAAAAGACTGTGGGCTAATCATTATCAATCGGGTGATAATCCTTCTATTGAGTACTTGGATGGTATGGCCCTATTTCAACAATAAAATAGGAATAATCCCAATTTTTGTAATTATTGTGTTATGGGTTATTACTACTGATTATAGGTGGTTATTTGAAAAATGGACTCCTGACTTATTATTAATTTGTGTTTGGTTTATTACATTTATACCTTATGTTTTAACAAGAAATTTTACGTACGGTGTAATAGACCCCGAGTATATATTAACGTGTTTTTTCTTATTTGTATTTGGAATTTTTGTAAATCATTATTATATGTTCTATAAAAAGGATTTTGTTACGCTTGGGAGAATTGCTTTTATTTCCTTATTTATGTACTTAGTTGGTTCGATACAAACATATCTTGGTTTGCAAAAATTTCCTTATGCATCTCGAACTTTAGCCACAGCTAATCACTCATTACAATACTCTTACTTGGGTATGGGTATAGGAGGATTTGGTTTCGTATATAGTTTAGTTTTTGTCACTATTTTATCTTTGTATTTGTTGAAAAAAAATATTCCTAGACTTGGAAATATGTATAAATCTCTCTATATATTATTTATTATATGTTTGTTGCTTACTATAATAAAAGCATCGTATGCAACTGCATTAATCTTTACTTTTGTAGGAATAATTTTAGTCTTTACCATTAAAGGGTTAAGAAGTTTGATTATAGGGGTTTTTCTTGCTTTAATATTTATTCTTGCTATTCCCAAGGAATCTATTGCTGAATTTTTGGTAAATGTTGCATATTTGTTTAAAGACAATGACATTGTTTATGTTAAATTTATGGATCTTGCTGAGACATTTTTGGGGGAAAGTGCAGACTCCCAAACTGCTAATAGAGGCCATCTTTACTTAACGTCTTTAATAACTTTTATACAAAATCCTTTGTTTGGAATATATGGACCTTTTGGTAATCAAGATAATGGCCAAATTGGTGGACATTCTGGTTGGCTAGATTTATTGGCTATGTATGGAATCTTCGGTTCTCTACCTTTATTTTTAGCAATAATATTAAATTTTAGAAAGCAGTTGTTATTCTACTCGGGTCATCCTTATTATGTTTTTCTAATAATAGCTCAAATTCTGTTTATATGTTTTGGGTTTTTAAACCCAGTTACTTACGTATATCAAATTGGATTCGCTTTGTTCGTGGTTGCACCAGCATTGCCATTTTTGCCATATGCATTTGGAAGGAATTTTGTTAATAATAAATAAATTTTGAGGAGATTCATATGAATGTGTTATGGCTTACGAATATCCCTCTCCCAGAGGCCAGTAAACTTATGAATGAAAAACCATTGCCTTTTGGGGGATGGCTAGTCAATGCAGCATCGTCACTATCCAGTCTCAATGATTTAAAACTTTCCGTTGCATTTCCAGAAAGAGAATTAAAAGATGTTAAATTCTTTAAGGGAGATAATATAAATTATTACGCATTTCCTCCTGTCGATGATAAAGATTCATCCCAGGTTGAAGAAAATGAGTACCTTGAGAAGATCATACACCAATCTGTACCTGATATTGTCCATATCTTTGGAACAGAATATGCTCATACTCTTGCAATGGTAAATGTATGTCGTAAGAAAGGTATAAAAACAGTAATATCTATACAAGGATTAGTATCTGTCATTGCTAGGCATTACATGGCTTACTTGCCTCCAAAAGTTCAAAACAGGTATACCTTTAGAGATTTCCTGAAACAAGATAACTTGAAACAGCAGCAAAAGAAGTTTTTTAGGCGAGGGAAATATGAAATAGAGGCTTTACAGAAAGTGAAGTATGTTATTGGACGAACGACTTGGGATAGAGCATGTGTGACACAAATAAATCCGAATGTTAAATACTATCATTGCAATGAAACGCTAAGAGATGAATTCTATAAGCACACATGGAATATAAACAACTGTGAAAGATATTCTATATTTGTTAGTCAAGGATCGTATCCAATTAAAGGGTTACATCTCATGATTGAAGCAATGCCATTAATACTAAAGAATTTTCCAAAAGCGAAGCTTTATGTTGGTGGAAATAATATTACTCAATCGCGCACGTTAAAAGAGAAATTAAAGATGACCTACTATGGTAAATATATAAAAGATCTGATTAAAAATTATAGTTTGCAAGATAAGGTTATATTTACCGGATTGTTAGATGAAAAGCAAATGTGTGAGCAATATTTAAAATCTCATGTGTTTGTTTGTCCATCTTCGATTGAAAATAGCCCTAACTCTCTAGGGGAAGCCATGATTCTTGGTGTGCCTTGTGTAGCCTCAAATGTTGGTGGAGTAGCTGATTTACTAAAGCACCAAGAAGAAGGATTTATATATCAGGCAGATGCCCCCTATATGTTGGCCCATTATGTAACTGAAATTTTTTCAAATGAAAATCTCGCACTAGAGTTTTCTAAGAATGCAAGGGCTCGTGCAATGAAAACTCATGATAAAGAAGAAAATACGAAAAGAATGTTGGAAATATATAAAAGTATATATAAATTGAAATAAAGGTTTTCTCCCGTTCCACGGCGAATAAATAAAAGACTGTAGATGAGCAAATTC